>JAYRMB010000047.1:0-1265 GCA_041904995.1 Azonexus sp. | reverse complement strand
TGCAGACGGTGGCATGGAACGGAGTCGTTTTTCGTAAGGCGAAGCGGATTTTCGGTCGTTCGCACGTGTTTTACAGGGATTCCGAGGTGTTTTCCTATCATATTGCCCCCAGCGGACGGATTGCTCCCAAGGAGCGCATGCGCGTCAGGTTGTAGGCGGCCATGGTCAGCACGAACAACTGATCGACCTTCTCCAGTCCGCGCACCATCACCTGGCGTATCGGCCCAATGAACTTGGCCCAGCCGAATCCCTGTTCGATGAGTTTGCGCTTTTGCTGGGAGATCGCGTAACCGTCACTGCCGGCAATGTCGTCCGGCACGGCAGAACGGCGATGGCTGGTGTTCTGCGCCACATGGGGAATGACATTCAGTTCGATGAGTGCCGCAATGAATTCCTGGGCATCGTAGCCCTTGTCCGCGCCAAGGGTGATTTCAGCCGTTTCGCCGGCGACTTGGCGGGCATCGGCGATCAGGGCCTTGGCAACTTCCCGCTCGGCATAGCCATCGGCCGTGGTCACGACCGCACTGGCAATGAGTCCGTGGCGGTTGTCGCTCAAGGTGTGTCCCATGTAGCGCAACTCACTGGCGGTATTGCCCTTGCGGTACAGTCGGGCATCCGGGTCGGTACGCGAGGCGTGGGTGTCATTGCTACGTGACTGGCCCTTGAAATTGCCGCCGCCTTCATCATCTCCGCCGTCTTTGCGCAGGAAACTCTTGTGTCCCGCCCAAGCCTGGATGAGCGTGCCGTCGACACTGAAATGTTCGCCTGATAGCCAGTTCTGCTTCTCGGCAATGGCCAGTACCGCATTGAAGAGTTCGATCACGGCATCGTGGGCAATCAGGCGTTCGCGATTCTTGGTGAAGACGGTGGGCACCCAGACTGCATCGTCCATCGATAGGCCGATGAACCAGCGAAAGAGCAGGTTGTACTGGGTCTGCTCCATCAATTGCCGTTCCGAGCGAATGCTGTAGAAGATTTGCAGCAGCATGGCACGCAGGAGTTTCTCCGGGGCAATGCTGGGGCGACCGCCTTTGACGTCGGCGGCATACATGCCGCTGAGCAGGGGTTCGATATCCTTGAGCGCCAGGTTCACCATCGCCCGGATCGGCCGCAACGGGTGCTGCGCCGGCACAAAGTCGTCCAGGCGACGCATCGTAAACAAACTCTCGGTGAAGGTGTCGGCTCCGCGCATGATCCGCTTTGTGCTCTCGGTAATCTCGGTGAATCTCTATAACGATCAAACCCGCTGTTTCGTCGACAGGATG
>JAYRMB010000017.1:0-46269 GCA_041904995.1 Azonexus sp. | reverse complement strand
GGCAGCGAACCTAGCAGCAGCGAACCGAGCAGCGCCCAATCGACGCCACCGAGCATCCAGTGGCCGAGGCCGGCGACCAGCGTCAGCGGTACGGCGTGGGCGACATCCGATCCGACAATCTTGACCGGCGAAAGTTTGGGGTAAAGGAAAAACAAGGCGGCGACGCCGAGTGCGCCGGCGCCGACCGAGGAAATGGTGACCAGCACGCCGAGAATGGCGCCGACCAGCACGGTGATCTTGCCCAGGCAACATTGGCGCAGTGGCGAATCCTCGTGTTTGGCGGCGTATTCGCGCAGCTTGCGGCCGAACAGGATGGCGATGGCGGTGAGCATCAGGGCAAAGCCCAGACCGTGCGAAATAATGTGACCGATCGTGTTGCTGCCCTTGGGCAGCTGTGAAAGCACGAAAATGGTGACGGCAGCGGCCGGAATACTGCCCGCGGCCAGACGCAGGGTGACACCCCAGTCGATATGTCCCTTGCGGCCGTGTGCCACGGTGCCGCCCGCCTTGGTGACCGCGGCATAGAGCAGGTCGGTGCCGACGGCGGTGGCCGGATGCACGCCGAATAGCAGCACCAGCAGCGGCGTCATCAGCGAGCCGCCGCCAACGCCGGTCAGGCCGACGATGGCGCCGACGGCAAAGCCGGAAAGGGTGTAGAGGATGTCCATGGAGGCGCATCGTACCGGCGCCGAATTGAATCAAAAAGAATATTGCGTTAGATTGTTATATCGAAAAGCTATTAAGGTGATGCGATGAAGCTGCAGCAACTTCGCTATATCGTCGAAATCCAGCGCCAAGGCCTGAACGTCTCGGAAGCCGCGGAAACCCTCTATACCTCGCAGCCGGGTATTTCCAAGCAGGTCAAGCTGCTGGAGGATGAACTGGGGGTCGCCATCTTCGAGCGCAGCGGCAAGCGTTTCACCGGCGTCACGGAGCCGGGCAAGGTGGTGCTGGAAATCGCCCAGCGCATCTTGCGCGAGGCGGAGAATCTGAAGCGGGCGAGCGCCGAGTTCTCGACTGGCGACAGCGGCCGTCTGGTGCTGGCGGCAACGCACACGCAGGCTCGCTACGCCTTGCCGATCGTGGTGCGCGATTTCATGGCGCAACATGCGAATGTGCGTCTGGAAATGCACCAGGGCAGCCCGACCCAGATCGCCGAATGGGTGGTCAATGGCGAGGCGGATATCGGCATCGCGACCGAGGCGCTCGACCAGTATCCGCAATTGATTACCCTGCCGGTGCGCCAGTGGAGTCATTGCGTCATCGCCCCCGAGGGGCATCCGATCCTGAAATCGAATCCATTGTCGCTGAACGAATTGGCCAAATGGCCGCTGATCACCTACGACACAGCCTTCACCGGGCGTTCGCGCATCAACCGCGCTTTCGAGCGGATCGATGTCCAACCCAACATCGCTTTGACCGCGCTCGATGCCGACGTGATCAAGACCTACGTCAGTCTGGGATTGGGTCTCGGGATTATTTCCGCGCTGGCTTTCGATCCGCAACGCGATATCGGCTTGGCCGCACTCGATGCCGGCCACCTGTTCGAATCGAATACGACCCGCCTGGCCATCCGACGCGGCACCTATCTACGCCGCTACGACTACGATCTGATTGAACTGTTTGCCCCGCATCTTTCCAAGCGTGTTGTCGAAATGGCGATGCATGGTGGTGGCGATATTTACCAACTGTGAAGTTGTTTGTCATAAATGTATAACCTTTGCCATATTCCGTGCAGGCATGATTACGGCTAAGCTATCGCCCATCCCAGCAGGAGCAGAAGAATGAACGCAGTCACGGAAGAACAGCAATTGATGCACATGCTCAACGGGGTTGATATTCCCCCTTGCCCGACTGTGCTGATGCAACTTGAATCAGAGTTGAACAAGGACAATGCCGATCAGCGTGAAATCGCCATGCTGATCAGCAAGGACGTCGCCCTGTCCGGCCACGTCATGCAGATTGCCAATTCGCCGGCCTTCTCGACCGGCCAGCAGTTCGTCTCGATCATGCAGGCGATCAATGTGCTCGGCAGCCGCCAATTGTTCAATTTGGTCGTCTCGCAGCTATTGAAAATTGCCTTGGCAGGTGATCCGGAAGTGCCGATGGATCGTTTCTGGGAGTCGTCGGCCCAAACCGCACGTCTCTCCGCCGAATTGGCCAAGCGCTTGCGTTGCGTCCGGCCGGATGTGGCCTATACCTTCGGTCTGTTCCACGATTGCGGTATTCCGCTGTTAATGAAGCGTTTTCCGAACACCAAGGAAGTGCTGTCGGAAGCCAATCTAGCGGAGGAGCGCAAGTTTACCGATGTCGAAGACGAACGCCTCGGGACCAACCATGCCGCGGTCGGTTACTTCCTTGCACGGCGCTGGCGCTTGCCCAGCTATCTGTCGGAAGCCATGCTGCATCACCACGATTTCAGCGTCTTGTCCGATCCGCGTAATGTCGTGTCCGATCAGGCCAAGGCCTTGATTGCTGTGTGTACCCTGGCCGAACACATCATCCGCATTCATGCCCAAGGGGATGGCGAGCACGAGTGGCACAAGGCGGCTTCAGGCGCCTGTCAGGTCTTCGGACTGTCACTCGGGGCGGTGGACGATCTGATCGAGGATATGCGCGACTGGCTGGGCTGATCGGTCGCTGCGCAGATTCGGCAAGGCACCCATCAGGGTGCCTTTTTCATTTTTGCGGTGTCAATGGCGCCATGCGTGGCGCATCATCGCGCAAGATCAGGGCGGGTGAGGAAAAGGGGGCCAGGCGCTCCAGGAAGTCGAGCAGTTCGAGCACAGGCGAATTGCGGAAGAAGCGGGCGGCCGGCGTTTCCATCCAGATCCGGTCGGCGTAGGCATAGAGTTCATGCGGCCGGTCGCCGAAACCGTCGCCATTGCGGTCGAAACCTTCGTAATCGTCCCAGTAATTGCCCCACCAGATGTCATCCATCGGGTCGCCGTCGCCGATGATGCTGACCGGCCACAGGTTGTTGCGGAAGGCATTGCCGATGGCGATGTGCCCGCCTTTGGCGCCGTAGAAATAGACGCCGGTGATGTTATGGGCCACCGTGTTGTTGGCGAAGACGATACGGTTGATCGGATTCATCGGCGAGTCGGCCATGATGCCGTGGGCGCAATGCACGATCTCGTTGCCTTCGATCAGGGCGGCCGAGGTTTCCTTCAGGGCGACGCCGGCCCCTGAGGGGTCCATCGCGTGCAGGATGCGGTTGCGACGAATGATCAGACCTTCCGAATTCAAGGCAATGATGCCGGTCGAGTTTTTCTCCAGATGGTTGTCATCGACGATGCTGCGATGGGCGAACAGGAAATTGAAGGCCCTTCGGCTGTCGCGGATGCGGTTACCGACGAAGCGGTTGCGCGGCGAGTTGGTGACCGTGATGTCGCGTATCTGGGCGATGTCGTTGTGCTCGATACGGTTGTACATGCTGTACCAAAGCCGAATACCGTCGCCGCGATCGGCCGAATCGACCGGGCGCGAGCGGATTCTATTGCGGCGGATGATGCTGTCGGTGGAGCGGTGCAGCGAAATGCCGAACAAGACGTCGTCGATCCGGTTGTCTTCGAGCAGCAGATGATTGCCTTCGGCCATGATGCCGCCGTCCAGCGCATCGTGCGAGTCACCGCTGCCGCGCAGATGCAAACCGCGCAGCGTGACGCCATCGGCGCGGATGGTCAGTACCGTTCCCTTGCCGTGGGCATCGACAATGACTCGGCCGTCACCTTCCAGGGTCAGCGGCTTGTTGATGATGGCTGGACCGTCGTAAGTCCCGGGTGGAAGTTTCAATACGGTGCCGGCACCGGCGGCGTCGAGCCAGGGCTGCAAAGGCTGGCCGGCTAAAGCCGACAGGCTCAGCAAAGCAAGGAAGGAAAACCGAATAAAACGCATCGTGCCCGAATCTAGCCTGTGAGGCTGGATCGGGCATGAATTTGGATCAAATTCTTGCGTTTGCTGCAGTTATCAGCGGCGCTGCCCAGGGTCAGGAATGGCCTTGGCGCGAGCCACCATCTTGGCGAAGGCAGGATTGTCGACCACCGAATTTGCTTCGTAGGCGGCCAGTTTGTCGCCGACCGCCTTGTTCAATTCGGCCATGCGGTCCTGGGGCGACGGGTGGGTCGAGAACAGCAGATCGAAACCCGGCGCGCCGGTGTTGGAGGCGTACATGGCCAGGACACGCGGCAGGCCGTAGGGGTCGTAGCCGGCGCGGGTGGCGTAGGTGACGCCGAGACGGTCGGCCTCGTATTCATCGCCCTTGTCGAGACCGGACGAGTACATGTTCTGGGCCAGGTTAAACATCGGCGTGGCGGCCATGTCGCCGCCCCGGATGCCGGACTTGGCGACGGTGGATTCGCCGACCTTGGCAAAGGCACCGAGCGAATCCTTCTTCTTCATGGCGATCAGGTAATGGCGCTTGGTCACATGGGCCAGTTCGTGCGCGATGACGCCCGCCAACTCGGCTTCGTTGTTGAGTTGGCGCAGCAGCCCCTTGGTGATCAGGATGTAACCATCAGGTGCCGCAAAGGCATTGACGTTACTGCTGTTGATCACGCCGAAGCGCCAGTTGATGTCGTTGCGTCCGGTCTGACGAGCAATCCAGTTGCCCAGCGCATTCACGTACTGCATGATTTCCTTGTCTTGCACCAGCGGCGCCGCGCCAAGCAGCATGGAGGCCGATTCGCGGCCGATCTGCGCTTCCTGTTCCGGCGTGGCATCCGATTTGGCCAGCGTGCCGACGGCTTCGCCGGCGGCACGCAGGGTGTCGGGATTGAGTGCGCCGCGTTGCAGTTCGGCACAGCCGCCGAGCAGACCGAGGACGGCGAGGCAGGCAATGGTCTTCTTCATGTCTTTCTCCGTTCGGTGGGCAGGTCAGAGTTCGGGAACATTCTTGGCGTTCAGCTTGCGGCTGGCCGCGAAGCGATCGACATCGGCCGGCTTCAGCTTGAATGTATCCAGTTTCTGAACCTCGGCCGGGTTCGGCCGGGAGTTGGCGATGTCTTCCTTGGTGAGGCCCTTGGCGCCCGTGGTGGCGGCGCTCTTGGTGGTGCCGGTACGGATGACGCCGCCGATCTGGCTCAAGGTATTGCCATCGCTCTTGCCGTCGTCGGCCTTGGTCAGTTTGACGTTGAGCAGGCGAACCCAGCCAGTACTGCCATCCTTCGTCTTGACCTGCGACCAGCCGCCCTGATTGGCGACGACCGTGACCGGCGCGTTGTCGGGCAGGCTAGCGACCGTCGGCGCATCGATGAAGGGTTTGGCCTTCAGTTCGCTGGCACGAATCAGACTGCCCTGGCTATCGGCCAGAGCAAAAAGTGGAAGTCCAGCCAGCAGGATGGCGAGGAGGTGACGCGGTAGCGATGGTTGTCTCATGGGCGTTCCCTGGGTTCGAAGAGTCTGACCGCTTGGCTGCGTCCCTTGACGGTGACCTCGCCATGGTCGATGAAGTCAAATACATTACCACAAGCATTTTTTGTCGCTTCGGAGACCAGTATGCGGGCAACGCCCTTGGTCTGGCCTTCGATCCGGCTGGCCAGGTTGACCGTGTCGCCGATCGCCGTGTAGTCGAGGCGTTTGCTCGAGCCGAGGAAGCCGACGACGGCCGGGCCGGTATGGATGCCGATGCCGATATCGAAATGCTCGCCGAATTCGCCGAGCTCATGCTTGAACCCCTCGAGCGCCCGGCTCATGCCGAGGGCCGCACGGACGGCGCGTTCGGCATGGTCGGGTGTGGCGACCGGGGCGTTCCAGAAGGCCATGATGGCGTCGCCGATGAACTTGTCCAAGGTGCCGCCCTGCTCGAAGACAGCCGCCACCTGCAGATCGAAATAGCGGTTGAGCAGGGTGACGACTTCCTCCGGTGTGCGGCTTTCCGACAGCGTCGTGAAGCCGCGGATGTCGGAAAACAGCACCGTGATTTCCTGGCCGCTGCCGGTTTCCGCCTTGGCCAGTTGGCCTTCCATGGTCAGCGAGCGGACGACGTTGGGGTCGAGAAAGCGGGCAAACATTTGCACGGCGTGGTCGCGCTGGCGGCGCTCACGCAGGTAGGAGCCGGTGGCGACGGTGGCAAAACTCAGCCAAGTGGCGAGCAGCGGGCTGAACGGCGTCCACTGGAGATTCTTGCCCAGTAGCTGGAAGGCCCAGAGGAGTACGGCCAGACTGATCAAGCCGAGCATCGCCGCAATGGGCAGCGGGTTGGGACGGCGGGCGAAGGCCAGGGCGATGACCAGCATGCCGATGGCGCCGAGTGCCAGATTCCAACTGGCAGGCGCCGGGCGCAGCCAGTCGTCGTCGGAGAGGTTGGCAATGGCGGTGGCGAGGATTTCCGGGCCCGAGAAGCTGGCGCCAAGCGGCGTCGGGCGCAGGTCGTGCAGGCCGGGGGCAGCGGCACCGATCAGCACGATCTTGTCCTTCAGGTCGGGCAGGCGGGGGTGCTCCTTCTGCGATTCAAGGTAGAGCTCGCGGTAGGAAATATGTTGGAAAGGCTTGCCGTACCAATGCAAGGCGATGGCGTCGCGCTCCGGCACCGACCAGCCAGCCGCTTCGGCAACGCGGCGGGGCAACGAGGGTACGCTCCAGCCTTCGTGCGGATAGTTGACCCAGTAGCGTCGGCCGACCCGGTCGTCGTCCGGCAGGAAATTGATCAACCCGGTGCGCCAGACGGCCGGGTCGATAGCCTTGGGGGCGATCAGCGGCAAGCCGGCATTGGGAATGGCATCCGGGCCGGCGCGTACTTCCATGATGGCTGGCAGATTGCGCAAAGGCGTCGCCTCGCCGTCGGCGGCAACGACCATGGGCAGCAGGGCGCGCGTTTCGCCGATGGCCTCGGACAGCATCTTGTCGCTGGCCAGCCGGAAGACGTCGGGCTCGCTGAAAATCAGGTCGAAGGCAATGGCGGCCGGTTTGAGCGGAGCGATGAAACGCAACAACTCGCCATGCACTTGGCGCGGCCAGGGCCAATTGCCGGCCAGGTCGAGCATCTGCGGGTCGTCGAGGCTGGCCTGGTCGATGTCGATCAGCACGATGTCGGCTGGCGGCGTGCGGTCGCGCACGTGCCAGCGCATTAGGATATCGCCGGCGGCGGCGTTGAAGTCGGCAAAGGCACCCAGATGCTCGCCGAGCGCGAAGGCGCCGACCAGAGCGGCAACGAGCAGCGGGGCGATGGTTTTGCGCCAGGAAAGCCGCATGTACTTATTCCCAGTGCTCGGTCACTTCGCCGGCCCAGGCGGTGGCGGCCAGGAGGGCTCGGTTGACGGTGTCCGGATCGAGGCCGGCGGCGACGGCAGTCGCCTGCATGCGCGGCAGGTCGAAATCCTCGCAGGCTTCGGCGACGGCAAGCAGCGGGGCGTAAGGCCCCTGGCGTTCGAGCAAGGCGTCGCGTACTTCGGGAGCCAGTGGCATATCGTCGATGATTTCCTTGATCGGACGGCGGACCAGTCGATCCAGGCAGGAGAAGATGCCGGTCAGGAAGAGCGGATCGTTGCCTTTGCCCGGATGCAGCTTGTCGCCGAGCAGTTCCATCAGGCGGCCGCGGGTCAGGGCGTTTTCGACCAGCAACCAGTCCCCAAGATTGGGTTCGCGCACCGAGAAGAGCAGAATGGCGACCCAGCGGGTCAGGCGCTGGCGGCCGAGGATGACCAGTGCCTGGCCGAGCGAGTCGATGCGCCGGCTCAAGCCGAGGGCTGGCGAATTCAGGTAGCGCAGGATGCGGAAGGCGAGCAGCGGATCCTGCTTCATCGCCTCGGCAATTTCGGCCGTTTCGGCATCGCCCTGGACCAGGCGCAACAAATTGAGCAGCAGCACCTTGTGCGGGTCGCCGCCCGGCTCGTCCGGACGGCGTGGCGTCGCCTTGGCAAAGCTACCGTGGAAATAGTCGTAATGCCATTGCTGGCACAGCCGGTGTTCATCGGGTGACTCGACGTTGGTGGCGAGCAACTGGATGCTGCGTTCGCCGGCAGTCGCGCGGACGGCGGCGGAAAAATCGCGGACGGCGGAAGGCTCAACCTGATCGATGGCGACGGCAACGAGGTCGGCCTGGGCGATGCATTCTGCGAAGGCCGGATGCTTGGGCTGGCGGAAGAGACCCAGGCGGAAGCCCTTGTCGCGCAGGGTTTGCAGGTTTTCGAGAAGATGGGCGGTGTCGGTCGTCTCGGTGAGTTCCACGAGCAGTATGGTTTTTTCGCTGGGGAGGCTGTGCACCGCAGCAAGGTCGAGACTTTTCGCGGCCAGGCTGATGAAGGCGAGGCCGGTTTTCCATTGCGTGAGATAGTCCGCCAGCAGCTCGATCATCATCCGGTCATGTGCCGTGCGCGTGCCACCTTCGGCCTGCCCTTGGCCCGCCTGCCATTGCAACAGGTAGCCGGCCGGACGATCGCGTCGGTCAAACACCGGCTCGCGGCTCAGGAAGCCGCGCAGTTCTGGCGTCAGATCGGGTGTTGCGACCTCGCTCTTTGCCGACGGCTGGCGTTCGCTTGGCTTCTCCCTGCCGCCAAGTATTTTTTTCAGGCTATCGAACACGATTCTTCCCCGGATATGAAAATGCCCACCATGCGGTGGGCATTTTTGCACAAGCTGTGGCCGTTTAGTTGATTTTGGCCTTGGCGCGCAGTTCCTTGACCAGGTTTTCGACCTGTTGCTGGCTGGCGCGCTGTTGCAGTTGCGGCTTGACCTGATCGAACGGCGGCGGGGTCATCGGGCGGGAGTCTTCCAGTTGGATGACGTGGAAACCGAAATCGGACTGCACCGGTGCCTTGGTGTATTCGCCCTTCTTCAGCTTGGTCATGGCGTCGGAGAACGGCTTGACGTAGGCGTTCGGCGAATTCCAGCCGAGGTCGCCGCCCTTGTCCTTGGAGCCGGGATCCTTCGACTGCTTGGCCAGTTCGGAGAACTTCTCGCCCTTGTCCAGCTTGGCGATGATGGCCTTGGCGTCTTCTTCCTTGTCGACCAGGATATGGCGGGTCTTGTATTCGGTACTACCCAGGTTGGCCTTGATGGCGTCGTATTCAGCGCGCAGCTGGGCATCGCTGACCGGGTGGGAACGCACGTAATCGGACAGGAAGGCATTGACCATCACGGCCTGCTTGGCGGCTTCAAGTTGCAGCTGGACTTCGTTCTTCTTGTCCACGCCCTTCTTCTTGGCTTCCTGCAACAGCAGTTCGCGGGCGATCAGCTGTTCCTTGATGGCGTTGGTCAGTTCCGGCGACTCGGTCGCGCCCTTGGCCTTCTGCTCGGCGATGATGGTGTCGTAGACCGCCTGCGGAATCGGCTGGCCGTTGACGGTGACGAAGGCCTTGCCCTTGTCGGCAGCCAGGGCCGGAGCGGAAACGATGGCGCCGGCGATGAGCAGGGCGGCCAGACGGGAGGTTTGTTTCATTCAGTGTGTCCTTGGGTGGTGAGAACGACGAAAATTATACTTCTCCGGGAGCGGCTGCATTGATGCCGAGCGCATGAATTTTGCCGCGCATCAGGTCGCCCACCGCATCATAGACGATGCGATGCCGGCCAACCGTATTTTTGCCGGCGAAGGCAGCGGCAACTATATGAATTTTGTAATGGCCGCCGTCGCGGGCGCCGGCATGGCCGGCGTGCAGGTGGGATTCGTCCTCGATGGTCAAAGCGACCGGATCGAGAACGGCCAATCGCTGGCGGAGCAGTTCGACAGTGTCGGCACTCACGCCGGCAGAACCTTCTTGAATGGCTTGATGGTGACTTTCTCGTAGACGCCGGCGGCGACATACGGATCAGCGTCGGCCCAGGCCTTGGCGGCTTCCTGCGAGGCGAATTCGGCAACGATGATGCTGCCCGAGAAGCCGGCCGGGCCAGGGTCGGGCGAATCGATGGCCGGGCAGGGGCCGGCCAGGATCAGGCGGCCTTCGGCCTGCAAGGCCTGCAGGCGTTCCAGGTGGGCCGGACGGGCGGCCATGCGTTGGTCCAGCGAACCGGGACGGTCTTCTCCGATGATGGCGTAGAGCATTATTTCTTGTCTTCCTCGATGTATTTCGACAGCATCATCCCCTGCAGCAGCACGAAGACGATCAGCAGACCCATGCCGCCGAACAGTTTGAAATTGACCCAGGCGTCGAGCGTGAAGTTGAACGCGACGAACAGGTTCAGCGCGCCCATGAACAGGAAAAACCCGATCCACGAGAGATTGACCTTGGCCCAGGCTGCATCGGGCAGGGAGAGTTGCTCGCCGAGCATTGCCTTGAGCGGGTTCTTCTTCAGCACGTAGTTGCCGAAGGCCAGGCTAGCGGCAAAGACCCAGTAGAGCAGGGTCGGCTTCCACTTGATGAAGGTTTCATCCTGGAAAACCAAGGTCAGGCCGCCGAAGACGACGACCAGGCCAAGGCTGACCCAGAGCATCTTGTCCACCTTGCCGTGGCGGAAATGCACCCAAGCGATCTGGGCCACGGTCGCCACGATGACGACGATGGTGGCGAGCAGAATCGGCGCCTGTTTGATGTCCACCGCAGCACCCAGCAAGGGGGCGATCCAGCCGGCGGCGAGTTCGGGGTGCTTCTCCGAATACTTGAAGGATGCGAAGAAGAGAATTACCGGGAAAAGGTCGAACAGTAGTTTCATGGCGGGGCATTATATACTGCCGGAAACAACAGCAATGGCCGGCCGCGACACATGAACAAGGTCCTGATCATCGACGATTCCGACATCAACCTGACGCTGATCAAGGCGCTGGTTCTGAAGCTCGGCGAATGCGATCCGATACTCTTTGAAAATCCTCTGAAGGCGCTGGAGTGGTGCCAGGAGAACGTGCCCGATCTGGTCATCGTCGATTACATGATGCCGCAGATGGACGGCCTGAAATTCATCGCGGCCTTCCGTGCCTTGCACGGGCGCGACGAAATCCCGGTACTGATGATTACCGCCAACGATCAGAGGGACGTGCGCTACGAGGCGCTGATCAGCGGTGCCAACGATTTCCTGACCAAGCCGATCGACCGCATCGAATTTTCGGCGCGGGCGCGCAACATGCTGTCGATTCGTGCCGGTCAGCGCTATCTGGCCAACCGGGCCGAGGAACTGGCCGGGCTGGTCGAGGAGCGAACGAAGGACATCCGCGACCGCGAGCGCGAACTGATCTTCCGGATCTGTCGTGCCGCCGAATTCCGTGATCCGGAAACCGGCGCCCACATCCAGCGCATGGCGCATTACTCCCAGGTCATCGCCAAGGGGCTGGGCCTCGACGTGGCGACGGCCAAGCTGGTCCTCGAAGCGGCGCCGATGCACGACGTGGGCAAGATCGGCATTCCTGACCAGATTCTGCTCAAGCCCGGCAGGCTGACGCCGGAAGAATTCGAAATCATGAAGAATCACGCCCAGCTGGGCTGGGAACTGCTCAAGGACAGCGGTTCGGAGATTCTTCGGGCGGGTGCGGAAATCGCCCTGTCGCACCACGAGAAATACGATGGTACGGGCTATCCCGGCGCGCTCAAGGGCAACGACATTCCGTTGTTCGGGCGTATCGTGGCGGTGGCTGACGTGTTCGATGCATTGACCTCGGAGCGTCCCTACAAGAAAGCCTGGTCGCTCGAAGACGCCCGGAGGTTTCTGGAAGAGGGGCGCGGCAAGCATTTCGACCCGCTCTGCGTGGAAGCCCTGTTCGCCGGCTGGGACGAAGTGCTGGACATCAAACAGCGCTTCCGTGATGCGGATGTTCTACCCGTATGATATAAAGCATTGCTGTGTCATTCAAAACGCCAATAAAAACGGAGAAGCAGATGGCAGAAGCTTTTGTGATCGACCGCGCGGCTATTCTCGAACGCTTGGGAGGCGACGAAGATATATACGCCATGATGCTCGACATGTTCGTGCAGGATGTCGATAACAACTGTGCGGCTATTGCCAAAGCTTTTGCCTCGGGCAACCCGACGGCGGTCCAGCGCGAGGCACACACCCTGAAAGGCCTGTTGGCCACGGTGTCCGACGATGTCGGCGCAGCCGACGCCTATGTCATCGAAAAGCAGGCCAAGGGTGGCGATATCGCTGGGCTGGATGGCGCGGTCGACGCGCTACAGCAGCGTATCCGCTATGTCGGCACGGTACTGCAGGCCGAGCTAGCCAAGTAATTCGGGCAGTTTGAGGGCGTCGGCGGCGGTGATCGCATCGCCACCCGCCAGGTAAGGCACGCTGCCCAGGCAGGGCGCCGGCAGCATCTCCTTCAGGCAGGCCAGGTTTTCGTCGAAACGCGACATGGCCGGATCGACCCGATTGGCCACCCAGCCGACCAATTTCAGACCGCGGGCGGCGATGGCTTCCGCCGTCAGCAATGCGTGGTTGATGCAACCCAGCCGCATGCCGACCACCATGATCACAGGTAGCCTGAGTTCGACCGCCAGATCGGCACTGCTGCGGTGCGCGCCCAAAGGAACGCAAAAACCACCGACGCCTTCAACGATGACCAGATCGGCCTGGCGACGCGCCGTCTCGGCAGCGGCTACGATGGGCGGAAAGTCGATGCTGCGCCCTTCCTCGGCGGCGGCGATATGCGGCGCGATGGCCGCGGCGAAGCAATAGGGATTGATGATTTCGTCAGGCAGAACAACGCTGTTCGCCGCCTTGATGCGCTCCACGTCGTCGTTCCTGCCCTGTTCGTCGGTACCGGCGGCAACCGGCTTGAGGCCGGCAACCCTCAGGCCGTCTCGGCGGGCACGTTCAAGCAGGGCGCAGGTGATGAAGGTCTTGCCGATCTCGGTATCGGTACCGGTCAGGAAAAAGGCGGGAGCGGTCATTTTCGGGCGAGCAGATAGATCACGTCGTAGGTCAGCGGCAGGCCGGCCGGTGTGCGCAGGGTTTCGGCGGCGGCTTCGGCACGGGCAAAGGCGGCGCGGCTCATCAGGCTGGTGCGCCGGCCGTCGCCGACCTGATTGGCCCCGACGGCCTTGACCGCTTTCAGCAGGCTACGGAAATCCGGGTAATAAGCCGTTTCCGTACCCTGGCGAACCTCTACCGCAGCAAAGCAGGCGGCTTCCGCCATGGCGCGGATTTCCTCCGGCGTGTGGAAAACCAGGGTGTGCCGGTAGGCATCGACGCCGGCGAAGGCGTGGCGCAGTTCCTTGAAAGTCTCCGGACCCAGGCTGGCCAAGGCGAGCCAGCCGTCGCCGCGCAGGGTGCGGCGCGCTTCGCCAAGCACGGCCGGCAGGTCACACCATTGCACGGCCAGGCTGGACCAATGCAGGTCGAGACTGCCAGCAGGCAAGGGCAGGCGTTCGAGGTCGCCGACCAGACGGGTGCAGGGGCAGGCGATGCGCTGCAACATGGCGGCCGAGAGGTCGAGCGCCAGCAGGTCGGCTTGTGCAAAGCGCTGGCGCAGCAGGGGCAGCGCGTAGCCGGTGCCGCAGCCGGCGTCGAGCACGCGCCCGGCAGTGGTCGTCGGCACGGCATCGAGCAGCGTGTGGCAGATGCGGCGCTGCACGTCGGCAGCGCTGTCGTAGGTCGCGGCGGCGCGTTCGAAAGACTGGCGAACGCGCGCCTTCGCGGGTTTATTCATCGATAAAGGCGCGGGCCGTGGCGAGGAAGTCGTCCGGGCGGGAAATGAAGGGGGCGTGCGCGCAGTCCTCGAAAATCGCCAGCTCGGCACCGGGAATCAGGCGGGCCAGCATTTCGGCGGCGCCAACCGGCATCAGCGGGTCGGCCGAACCGTGGATGAGCAGCGTCGGTGCCTGCACGCGGGCGGCATCGACACGCAGGTCGACTTCGCTTAACCAGCGCAAGCCCGTGGCCAGCACTTCGCCGCTCGGGCGCGGGTCGGCCAGCTTGAGCAGTTCCAGCGTGGTGGATTTGGCCTGGGAGTCGCCGCGGTTGAAGCCGCCGACGAAGCGCGGCAGCATGGCTTCGACGTCGGCCGCCACGGCGGCGGTGAATTCGGCCAGATTGGCCGGCGGCATGGCTTCCGGCCAGCCGTTGCGCTGCACGAAGGAGGCCGTGCCGGCGACCAGCAGCAGCTTGCTCACCTTGTCCGGATGGCGGCCAGCGACGGCCAGGGCCATCTGGGCGCCGAGCGACCAGCCGGCGAGCGTGGTACGCGGTTGCAGGCGGCTGGCCAGATCGTCTACAGCGGCATCGAAATCGGCAATCAGCGGCGCGCTGCCATAACCCGGCAGATCGAAAATCTGCCCTTTCAGAGCGTGCACCGCAGCATTCAGCGGGCCGCGGCCGAGACACCAGCCGGGCAGGAAGACGAGGGGAGCGTTCATGCGAGTTCCTTCAGGGTGGTGATCAAGCGGTCGATGTCGTCGGCGGTATGAGCGGCCGAAACGGAAATGCGCAGGCGGGCGGTGCCCTTGGGGACGGTCGGCGGGCGGATGGCCGGCACCCACAGGCCGCGTTCCCACAGCACTTTAGCGAGGGCGACCGCCGCTTCGTTGTCGCCGACGATCAACGGCTGAATGGCAGTGGCGGACGGCAGCAATGGCCAGCGCAGGCCGGCGAGGCCGTCGCGCAACTGGCCGATGCGGGCGAACAGGTTGGCGCGCAGCGCGTCGCCGCCGCGGATCAGTTCCAGGCTCCGGGACAGGCCGCAGGCGATGGCCGGCGGGGCAGCGGTGGTGAAAATGTAGCTACGCCCCTTCTGTAGCAGGTATTCGATGGCCAGCGCCGAGCCGGCGACAAAGGCGCCGCCGACCCCGGCCGCCTTGCCCAGCGTGCCCATCAGCAGGATGCGCTTGGATGCCGGCAGGTTGAAGTGGGCCAACGCCCCTTCGCCATGTGGCCCAAGCACGCCGAAGCCGTGCGCGTCGTCGATGACCAGCCAGGCGTCGTAACGCTCGGCCAGGTCGAGCAGCAGCGGCAGCGGGGCGAGATCGCCGTCCATGCTGAAGACGCTGTCGGTGACGATCAGCTTGGTTTTGACGGTCGATGCGGCGAGCAGGCGTTCGAGGGCGGCGACGTCGCCGTGCGGGTAGCGCTGGACGTCGGCGCCGTTGGCCTTGGCCAGCTGCATGGCGTCGATCAGCGAGGCGTGGTTCAGCTTGTCGGCAAACACCGCATCGCCGCGCCCGGCGAAAGTCGGGGTGACGGCGAGGTTGGCCAGGTAGCCGGTGGAGAAAGTGAGCGTCCGTTCGAAGCCGGTGAAGGCAGCGAGCTCGGCCTCGATGGCCTCGTGCGGCGCCAGGTGGCCACTGACCAAGTGCGAGGCGCCGCTACCGGCGCCCCAGGCCAGCGCACCGTCGGCCACGGCTTGCGCAATCACGCGATTGCCGGCCAGGCCGAGGTAGTCGTTGCTGGCGAAATTGAGCATTTCGCGGCCGTCCACCGCAGCCAGGCGGCCGCAGGGC
The DNA here is from genome assembly GCA_041904995.1 of Azonexus sp. Taxonomy (GTDB): domain Bacteria; phylum Pseudomonadota; class Gammaproteobacteria; order Burkholderiales; family Rhodocyclaceae; genus Azonexus. The sequence continues at coordinate 30,976 of JAYRMB010000017.1, read as the reverse complement.
GAAGCCAGCACGCGCCGACGGCGGGTCAGGCCGGCGGCGGCGATTTCATCGAGTTCGGCGGCGAGGCGTTGGTCGAGTGCAGAGGCGGAGGTCGTCATGCGTAAACGGGCGGAACTCAGGGTTGTTGGGTAATCAAGCGCGGCGGCAGCAAACGACGGAGCAGCGGCGAAAGCTTTTGTCGGAAAGCCGGGCTGTGCAGGCAGGCACCGCCGAGCAGGCCAACCACGCTACCGATCACGGTATCGATGAAGCGCGCCTGGATCAGGTGGGAAACCGGCGCTTGGCCGAGCCCGTTGGCTTCCACCAGCAAGAGCGTCAGCGGCGTAAAGAACAGCGCTGCCAGCGCGTAATGGCGGACGACCAGCATTTCGATGATAAAGGCGAGCAGGATCAGGATGCCGGAAAGTCGCCACGGGTCGAGCGGCAAGGACAGCAACAGCCAGGCCAGCAACAGACCGCCGGCCGTGCCGACGATGCGGTGCATCTGCTTGGTCCAGACGGCGCGCAGCGACATGCCCTGGATCACGGCGATGCAGCTGATCGGCACCCAGTAGGGCTGGTCCAGTTGCAGCAATTGGGCGATGGCCAGCGAGAGGCCGACAAAGCTGCCGACGACGACCGAGTCGAAAACCACGAAGTCGAAGGTCGGTTGCGGGCGTTCCGGAATCGGTTTGGGCGCCTGGCGTGACAGGCTGAACAGGCTGTAGGCAAAGGCGACCACGCTGGCCAGCATGCTGCCCAGCGTGAGCAGGCCGACCTTGAGCGGCACGTCGAGAATGTCGCCGGGCGTGAATGTGCCGATCGAGGCGGCCATCACAAAGAAGAAACTGCCCGGTGGTCCCATGTTGTAGTAGCGGCAAACCATGGTGACCAGGATGGCCGTCACCAGCATGGCCGGCACCATGGCTGGCGGGAAAAGATGGCTGAAGACGCCCAGCGTGTAGCTGGCGATCATGGCAAAGACGCAGGCCATCAGCGTAAGCATGCGGTGATACATCGCCGTTTCCGGCAGATAGAGAAAGACCAGGCCGCCGAGCGACGAGATCAGGCCATATTCGATATGGCCGAATCCGGCACCGACCAGCAGCGGCAAGCCTGAAGAAAGCGCAGCGGCAAAGGGCATGGGCCAGCGCCGATCCGAAGGATTGAGCCGGGTCAGGTGGCTGATTTCTTCCTTCAGCCAGCCGTTGAGGTCTCTGCTCCTCTTGTTCATTGGGCCAATGCGTTTGCCAGCGCCGATTTCGCCACACGTCCCAGGGTCGAGATGTCGTCATCGCCGACGATGTAGGGCGGCATCAGATAGACCGTATTGCCGATCGGGCGCAGCAGCGCGCCGCGATCCAGCGCCGCGCGGTAGAACTTGCGTGAGAAGTACGGGTCGTCGGTGGCTACGTCGAAGGCGGCGATCATGCCGCGCTGGCGCAGGTGGCGGACCTTGCCGTGCTCGGCGAGCGGGGTGAGGGCGGCCGCGATTTTTGCCGATTTTTGCTGGTTCACCGCAAGCACGTCGTCCGCCGCGAAAATATCCAGCGTCGCCAGCGCCGCCCGGCAGGCCAGCGGGTTGCCGGTGTAGCTGTGCGAATGCAGGAAGGCGCGGGCCACCGAGTCGTCGAGGAAGGCAGCGTAGATCGTGTCGCTGCACAGCACGATGGAGAGCGGCAGGTAGCCGCCGGAAATGCCTTTGGAAAGGCACATCAGGTCGGGGCGAATATCCGCCTGCTCGTGCGCGAAGAAGGTGCCGGTACGGCCGCAGCCGACGGCGATTTCGTCGCAGATCAGGTGCACTTCGTAGCGGTCGCACAATTGGCGGGCGAGGCGCAGGTATTCCGGGTCGTACATCGCCATGCCGGCCGCGCCCTGCACCAGCGGCTCGACGATCAGTGCGGCGGTGCGCTCGCCGTGCTGTTGCAGCCAGCTTTCCAGCCCGGCGGCGGCGCGGCGGGCCACGTCGGCCGGCGTTTCACCGGTTTCGGCCTGGCGGAAGTCGGGCGAAGGCAGCACATGGGCGGCAGCGCGCACCAGCGGCGCGTAGGCGTCCTTGAAAATCGCCACGTCGGTGACGGCCAGCGCGCCGACCGTTTCGCCGTGGTAGCTGCCGGCCAGGCAAAGGAATTCCGACTTCTCCGGCCGGCCGACGTTGCGCCAGTAGTGAAAGCTCATCTTCAGCGCGATCTCGGTGGCCGAGGCGCCATCCGAGGCGTAGAAGGCATGGCCGAGCGCGCCGCCGGTCAGGGCGGAGAGGCGTTCGGACAATTCGACCACCGGCTGGTGCGTGAAGCCGGCGAGCATGACGTGCTCCAGCGTCTCCAGTTGCTCGCGCAGCGCCGCGTTGATGCGCGGGTTGGCGTGGCCGAAGAGGTTGGTCCACCACGAGCTGATGCCGTCGAGGTAGCGCTTGCCGTCGAAATCAACCAGCCACGGCCCCTCGCCGCGGGCGATGGGGACGAGCGGCAGGTGCGCCGGATCGTCCGCCCGCGCGTGGTGCTGCATCTGCGTGCACGGATGCCAGACGGCAGCCTGGCTGCGGGCCAGCCAGTCGGCGTTGCGCGAACTATCCATCGCGAGCGCTCAGTGCAGCGCCTGCGACGAACCGGCGTTGGGCTGCTCCGGCATTTCGGCATGCACCAGCTCGCCCTCGACGTTGGGGAACATCGGCGCGCCGCAGTCGTCGCAGAATTCCATCGGGAAACGATGGTCGAGGAAGATCACATCCTTGACGCCCGTTTCGCGCAGCGCCGCCTCGATCTCGCCGGCGACATCGGCGTTTTCATCCTCGGCGCCGAGCAGTGGCCAGACGATGCCGTGATAGATGTTGTCGGCGTTCTTCGGGCCGAGGCCGACGCGGTATTCCTCCATGCGGCGGTCGTAGCAGGGGCCGACGACGGCGCGGATATCGGCCGGCATCAAGCCGAGCGTGGTCTGCAGGAAGGCGATGGAAGCCTTGACCGAATAGCCGCGCGACAGGCGGTCGGCATTGCGGCAGGCGGCGTGGTAGGCGTCCGGCAACAGCGGCTCCCAGGCGCAGCCGGTGAGCAGCGGTTCGAGATTGGGACTGCCTTGCTTCAGCCATTCCTTGAGCGAATTTTCCTTGCTGCCGTCCTTCTCGTTCCAGCGGAAGAGCGCCTGGCCGCGCGGCAGCGCCACGGCGCCGATCAGGTAGCGCACGTCGGAGAGGAAGCGGTTGGTTTCCGGCATCTGGCTGCTATCTACGGGCAGCGCGCGGCCGGCCAGCGCCGCCTCGCCCAGCTCGCGGGTCAGCTGCCAGGTGTCGCAGAAGCTGCGCGGCAACTGGTCCGGGCTGAACAGGTAATCGGCCAGCGCCAGGCGGGCATCGGCGCCGAACACATGGGCGCCGAGCTGCACGGTCAGCGTTTGCAGCGTGCTCTTCGGCAGGCTGCTGGCGGGGATGGAAAAGCGCGACCAGGCCAGCACCGGCGCAGCGAAGAGCAGTACGTCGAAAGCCTGGCCCTGAAATTCGACTTGATGGGTTTCGGCGCGCGACTCGACCATGTCGGCCAGTTCGTCATGGGCGCGTGGGTTGGCCTCGAACAGGCGGTCGAGCGCGATATTGATGTCGTCCTCGGCGCCGTTCTTCAACAGGCCATCGACAGTTTCCGCCAACTGGCTCTCCCAGTAGGCATCTTCCAGCTTGCCGCCGGATTCGGAAAGGCCAGTGGCCAGGCGTTGAAGTTCCGCCGCGTCGCGCGAAAGACGGTCGCGCGAGCCGAATCGGGTGCGTTTCATGGGTGTTCCAGTTAAAGCAAAAGAGGGATTTTACCAGCCGGGGGGAGGGGAACGGCAGAAAGCGCGAAATTGGGCGTCTGTGGCGGCTTGGCGCTCGGTGGCGACGGGTGCAAAGCGATATTGACCCGGAATACGTGGCGTCGCAGAATCCAGCTGGCGTGGAATGACATTGGGAAATTCGGTTTTCGGTGGCGGTGGCGGTCTTGCCGAGGGATGAAGCGAGAAAAACTGCCTACTGCGGTGCACCGGCAAAAACCGGCAAAAACTGGAATCGTCTCTGACACATTGGGTTGCTTTAATGCAGAAAGTCCTGCCAAACACATCCAAGTCCAGGTTGGGATTCCACGCACCGGCTAGAGCGACACTCCCGCCGTCAAATTCTCGGAATGGAAATAAGCATGATCGAACTGAAAGATATTGAACGCACCCTGAAACCCCGTTGGGTCAAGCGTGCAACCTATATCGACAACACCAAGGATGGCGCACCGCGCCCCTCAATGGACAAGGTACTGGCTTACAACAGCTATGCACCACGCGAAACATCAGACACAGCAATCCGCTATATAGATAAAAACGACTACCTAGCAGTCGCCCTCCACGAGGAATGTATCGCCATACTATCCGCTCTCGAAGGCCGCGCCAGTTGGCTCGATGAACTGGCCTTTACGCTACGTTATTACCTGTTTTACCACCGCCTCGATTATTTCTGGCATACACAGACTACCCATTTTGAAAATGGCGATGGCCTGCAGATGATAAATTTCGAGCGCGCAGTCAACAGCATGGCCTATGCCTTCATGTTGGGCTGGACCGATGCGGCGATCTACCAAGGCTACCTCTCCTACGCGGTGCTAAACCAAAGTCACCAGTTGATGCGTTATGGCGTGGGTCACAAACACGCCCACACCTTCATGCTCCGTCTTTTTGCCGACTGGCGCGGCAATGACGTCAACCACCCCTTCCTCAACTGGGCTTACGAGGTGCCGCTCTATGAGGGCTTGCTACAGCACTGGCGGACTCCCGACCCCGAGGTGATCGCCCCTTGGCTGCAAGCGGCTTGCGAATACCACGCGCATCACGCCAAGCAGGATACTTCGCGCACTTTCTTCGATTTCGGCGACTTCCGTATCATGCGGACACCACTCGAAATCCACATGATCTTGCGCTTGCGGGAGCTATGCGGGCTGGCGAACCCGAATATTGCTCACGAGTTGATGACGCAACCCTTCGATCGCCTGCTGCCAGCGCACCCCGTTCTTCCACCGGATGAATTGATGTTGGGAACCTTGAAACGGGTACGCGAAGAGTGGCCGAATTTCGAAGAAGTCACGGCACTTGAAACACTGATTAAGGTACCTGCCAAACCTTGGCGATACTCTGAGCAAGAGGCAAAGAAGCAGCTTGGTCTCTAGTTCCATCAAGCAAAGAGGGCGAAGGATATTTATCTGAATAGTCCGTCCGGTTGGAGTTTTGACTCACTCCTGCGGTGCACCTGCCTTTTCAGCCAAAAACCAGCCACACCCCAACGCCGCGCCGCTGCCTCGATTAAAATCCTGCCATCCCCAACCCGCTTCCCCAACCACCATGCTGCTCATCCTTTCCCCCGCCAAGGCGCTCGATTACAAGACGCCGCCGCATGTCGCCACTTATACGATGCCGGCTTTTCTGGAGCGTTCGGCGACGCTGATCAGCCAATTGCGCGAATTGTCGCCGGCGGATATCGCCAATCTGATGGATTTGTCCGACCCGCTGGCGGTGCTGAATTTCAACCGCTATGCGGAGTGGAGCCTGCCGTTTACCCCGGAGAACGCCAAGCAGGCGGTGCTGGCTTTCGATGGCGATGTGTATGACGGGCTGGCGGCGAAAACCCTGTCGGCCGACGATCTGGCGTTTGCCCAGCAGCATGTGCGCATCCTCTCCGGCCTCTACGGCATTTTGAAGCCGCTCGATCTGATGCAGGCTTACCGGCTGGAGATGGGCACCAAGTTCAAGAACGAGGGCGGCAAGGATTTGTACGCTTTCTGGGGCGAGACGCTGCTCGCCGCGATCAACGCCGAGCTGGCCGACATGGCGCGGCCGGTGGTGGTGAATCTGGCTTCCGAGGAATATTTCAAGGCGGCGGTCGGCCGCAAGATCGCCGGCAAAGTGATCCAGCCGGTGTTCGAGGACTGGAAGAACGGCAAGTACAAGATCATCAGCTTCTACGCCAAGCGTGCGCGTGGCCTGATGACGCGCTACGCGGTACTCAACCGGCTGACGCAGCCGGAGGATTTGCAGGGCTTCGACGCCGACGGCTACGCCTTCGCGCCGGAAGCTTCGGACAAGACGACCTGGGTGTTCCGGCGGCGCGAAAGCTGAAGTTTTAGGCGAGGGGCTTGAAATCCATTTGGCCCGCCCCATCTACGGTATCGAGGCCGACTCCCTGCGGCCTTGGCGACCGCAACCCCCTCCTGTTACCCAACCCCCAACGGTCGTCACCGAAAGCCCTGAACTCCCCCCGGTTCAGGGCTTTCATCTTTTTGAAAGCATCTGTGACGGTCAGGTGGCTGCCAGCCTTTTCGGCGGATAATGCACCATCATCGAATGGGAGCGGAAAATGGCCGGAATTGAGCATTACGCACAGGATGTTGCAGAGATCGAAACCGAGCTGGTGCGCAAAGGCATCGCGCTGGGCTTGGACTGGTCGGATGAAACCGAGGTGCGGGCGCTGGCCCATGCGGCGATCAATAACCACGAGCGCGATGTCGAGCAGGCGGCGGCATCGCCCGGCGACTACCAGTTGATGGCCAAGGTCGAGTTGTATGGTCTGGCGGCGGTGATGCTGAAGACCATGCAGAAGAGCGCCGACGTCGGCATCCTGAGCCACGGCGGGCCAGTGTGGAAAGCCTTTGCCAAGGCTTTGTGGACTGAGGCGGGCCTGAGCCAGCAGGGCTGACGTGACGCTGCTTTTTAATCCGGCACAGGCTTTTTCTGTGCCGGGGGTTAGGCGGCCTCCGCCTGATTTGGCTGAGGCAGTTGCTCGGCGAGCAGCGCCGACGCGGCGGCCGGCTTGAGGATCTGGAAGGCGAGCTTGGTCCGGCCGCGCAGCTTGAGCAAGGCCTTGTCCTTGCTGACCAATAGATGGGCGCCGCTGCGGGCGGCGAGTTCGAGGAACTTCTGGTCGTCGCGGTCCTTGCAGCGGGGCAGGGCAGGCGATTCGCCGGCTTCGATCACTTCCACCAGTGCGCTGTAGCGGGCGTAGCGCTCGCTGATCATCTCCGGCGTCAATTTCAATTGCGGGTAGGTCAGCACGCGGCGCAATTCGTCGAGCGTGCTTTCATCGGCCAGGCAGGCGATTTGGCCGGCTTCGAGGGCGGCCATGATGGGCACGGCATCGACATTGGCCCAGTGGAAGAGGTCGAGAACGACGTTGGTGTCTAGAACGATACGCAGCATGGGACGGGATTATAATGCCCGCCTTTTCAAGCTCTTGCCGAAAGTTTGCCGATGTCCCGAATTCTTCTCGCCCCGATGGAAGGCCTGGCCGACCCGCTGATGCGGGACGTGCTGACGGCCATCGGCGGCTACGACTGGGGCATCTGCGAGTTCGTGCGCGTCACCGAGAGCGTGCTGCCCAACCGCACCTTCCTTCGTACCTGCCCGGAACTGCACAGCGAGAGCAAGACGCCGGCCGGCACGCCGATGCGCGTGCAGCTGCTCGGCTCCGATCCGCACTTCATGGCGGCCAATGCGCGGCGCCTGGTCAAGCACAACCCGGCCGGCATCGACATCAATTTCGGCTGCCCGGCGCCGACGGTCTTCCGCCATCGCGGCGGCTCGGCGCTGCTCGGCGAGCCGGAGCTGTTGCACGACATCGTCAGCGCCGTGCGTTCGCAGGTGCCGGCGCACATTCCGTTTACCGCCAAAATGCGCCTCGGTATCGAGGATAGCTGCCTTGCCGTCGATTGCGCCCAGGCCATCGAGGCGGGCGGGGCGGATGAACTGATCGTGCATGGCCGGACCAAGGTGGATGGCTATCGCCCGCCCGCGCGCTGGGCGCAGATCGACCGCGTGCGCGGGGCGGTGGAGATTCCCATCATCGCCAACGGCGAGGTGTGGACGGTGGAGGATTACCGCAAGTGCCAGGCTGAGTCGGGCTGCGACGACGTGATGCTCGGCCGCGGTGCGCTGGCCGACCCTTGGCTGCCGCGCCGTATCCGCGGCGAGGAACCGGGCGGCTGGGACGAACTGGTGCCCTGGGTGTCGGTCTTCTGGCACGGCGTGCGCGAGCGCGTGCTGCCCAAGCACGCCGGCGGCCGCCTGAAGCAGTGGCTGATGCTGCTGCGCCGCCATTACCCGCAGGCCGAGGCGCTCTACCAGCAACTGCGCCCGGTCAAGGAAGCGGAAGCGATCGACCAGATGCTGGTCGAGGCCGGCATTCTCGAAGCCTTGCCGCTGGCCGCCTGATGGACGGCAATTCGCGTTTCATCAGCAGCGCCCAGCAAGGCCCGCACGCCGATCTGGAGGATTTGCTGCGTCGGCATCTGGCGCATCCTTTCCGCAAGCCCATTCTCGACTACAACCGTGAGGCGTTTGCCGAAGCGATGGCGGCGTGGCGGGCGTGGAACCCGGCCGCACCGCTGATCCTCGATGCCGGTTGCGGCGTTGGCTGGAGCACGTTGCGTATTGCCGAGCGCTTTCCGGATCATTTCGTCTTGGGTGTCGATCAGTCGAGCGATCGTCTGGAGCGCGGCAAGCCGACGGTGCTGCCGGCCAATGGGCGGCTGCTGCGGGCCGATCTGGTCGATTTTTGGCGTTTGCTGGCGGAAAACGGCGTGCGCCTGGCCCGCCATTACAACCTTTACCCGAATCCGTGGCCGAAAATCGGCCATCTGGCGCGGCGCTGGCATGGTCATGCGGTGTTTCCGGTGTGGCGCGAGTTGGGCGGCGAGCTGGAGTGCCGCAGCAACTGGCGCATCTATATTGAGGAAATGGCCATCGCCCTGTCGCTGCTCTGCGGCCAGCCGGCGGCGGCCGAGCCGTATGCGACTGACGATCCGATGACGCCTTTCGAGAAGAAATACCTCGCCTCCGACCATGAATTGTGGCGTTGCCGGGTGAATTTCGGATGAGCGTTTGCCAGAGCTGCGGCGCCTGCTGCGTGTCGTTCAGAGTTGATTTCCATCCGGCCGAACTGGCCGGTGGCGCTTACGCCTGGGGCGAGGGCGTGCCGCTGGAAATGACCGTGCCGGTGACGGCGAGCATCGTGCGAATGCGCGGGACGGACGGGCCGGAGCCGCGTTGCGTGGCCTTGCAGGGCGAAGTTGGGCAGTGCGTGGGCTGCACGATTTACGACGTTCGGCCGTCGCCGTGTCGTGAATTCGATATCGAACACGCAGCCTGCAATAAAGCACGCCAGCGGGTGGGCTTGCCACCGCTGGCGTTGTAGTTTTCGCTTTGCTTTTTGGCCTTTTCAGGCCGTGCACCGCAGCAGTCCGCTTTTTGCCGTCAGATACGGAAGCGGCGGACGTTTTCCTTGAGGCTTTGCGACAGGTCGACCAGCAGGTTGGAGCGGCGGCTCGACTCGGTTGATGCCGTATGCGTCAGGTCCGTGCCTTGGGCGATCAATTCGATGCGTTGGGCGATGTCGGTACTGGCCGCCGTTTGCTCGCGCAGGGCTTCGGCGATGGTTTCGATGGCCTGACCGACACGGATGGCCGATTCGTCCATCTTGACCACGGCGTCGTGCACTTCAGCTGTGCGGCCGGCGCCATCGAGGGCGCGCTCCTTGGCGCGGCTCATCATGGCGAAAGCTGCGTCAGTGCTCTGGCGGATGCCGGTAACGATGCTGGAAATCTGCTCTGTCGACTTGGTGGTCAGTTCGGCCAGCTTGCGAACTTCGTCGGCAACGACCGCGAAGCCGCGCCCTTGCTCGCCGGCACGGGCCGCTTCGATGGCGGCGTTAAGTGCCAGCAGGTTGGTCTGGTCGGCGATTTCGCGGATGGTCTGGACGATGCCGGTGATGTTGCCGACCTTGGCCGACAGTTCTTCCATGGTCGTTGCCGCCTCGGACATGCCGGAAGCGACCTGCTGGATGATATCGGTCGCTTGACCGACTACCTGCAGGCTGGCGTGGGCCTGGGTTTCCGATTCTTGCGACAGGTCACCGGCCTCGTTGGCACTCTGCGACATGGAGCCGATGCTGACCGTCAGTTCCTCGACAGCCGCAGCAATGGCTGTGGTGGCCGAACTCTGTTCCTCGGCGGTCTGGGCCAGGCGGGCGGCATCGCTGCGCATTGCCTCGCTTTCGCTGACCACGGTTTCGGCATTCTTGGCGGTCTGCGCAATCAGATCGTGAATCTGCGACTGCATCACCTGCATGGCAGCCAGAATGCTGCTCTGGTCACCCGGTTGGACGCGCGGCCGTTCGCTCAGGTCGCCCTGGGCGAAGCGCTGCAGCAGGCCTGCGGCGTAGCTCGGCTCGCCGCCGACTTGATGGAAAATGCCACGGCCGACCAGGATGGTGATGACGGCGACGACGAACAAGCTGATGGCACTGAGCACGATGGCGAAGGTGCGCGAGCGGCTCAAGCCGTCGAGCAGTTCGACGCGATCCTTAGCGGCGGCTGCTTCGGAAAGCTTGATCTGTTCCAGCAGGTTGTCGCGCAGATTGCGCCAGGCCGGGGTTTCCTTGCTGACGAGGAGAGATTGGGCTTCTTCGCGATTACCGGCCTTGATCAGATCGATGACCTGAAGCTGTAGCGGCACCCAGGCGTCGATGTTGCCCTTCATCTTGTCGGCCGAAGCCTTGTCGTTGGCTTGCAGCAGGGTCAGGAGTTTTTCCGATTCGGCCTTGAACAACTCGTCCCCTTTGGCGAAGTTGTCATAAGCCTTCTTGTTGGCCGGATCGAGCAAAATGTTGCGCAGCGCCTGCCCCTTCTGCAGGCCGTTGGCGTAGGCGGTCATGGCCGAATGGCGGACGGCGATGCGGTCTTCGATGAAATCCTTGAGCAGTTTTTCGCTGCTGAAGGTAAACCAGATGGCCGAAATCGCTACGATGGCGACGCTCAGTGCGCTGACAATGCCGAGTAGCCACAGGCGCCCTTTGAGGGATTGTTGGTTGGGCACGACAACTTCTCCAAGATGACGGGTTAGATTATTAGTATTTTGTAATGCCCTCATACTATATCAAACGGCGTAACAGTGTTGGAAAAAATCCATATTAATCCGACAATTACGTTAAATTCGAGATAAATTTTATCAGTATTCGCTAATACATTGGCGTAGCGGAAGCTTGTCCCCATTTTTTTGGGGTAAGTCTGTGGATAATTTATGGGTAAGATTCGCAAGTCCCCGTGGCGACGAGGTTTTTGTCATGTTGCGTAATTTTTGAGCAGGTGACGAGGCGAGGGGGCTTTTTTCGTCAGCCGGGTCTAGCCAGTCAGGTGTTCTAACATATAAAATATATAAGACTTGCGAGCCGGCCTCGGGAAGCTAAAAGCCGAACCAATCGGCCGCCGCCATTGTCGTAAAATATTACGTTTCCCAGAGCAACCCTTTACGAAAGGAAGTCGCCGTGCTTGAAGCCTATCGCGCCCACGTTGCAGAGCGTGCAGCCCTCGGTATCCCGCCGCTGCCCCTGTCCAAGCAACAGACCACCGAGCTGGTCGCCCTGCTGAAGAATCCCCCGGCTGGCGAAGAAGCCAACCTGGTCGAGCTGATCACCTATCGCGTGCCGGCTGGCGTCGATGACGCCGCCAAGGTCAAGGCCGAGTTCCTGGCCAAGGTTGCCAAGGGCGAAGAAGCCTGCGCGCTGATCTCCAAGGAAAAGGCCACCGAACTGCTCGGCACCATGCTCGGCGGTTACAACGTCAAGCCGCTGATCGACCTGCTCGGCTGCCCGACCTGCGGCGCCGTCGCCGCCGAAGGCCTGAAGAAGACCCTGCTGGTGTTCGATTACTTCCACGACGTCGCCGAGCTGGCCAAGGCCGGCAACGCCAACGCCAAGGCTGTCATGCAGTCGTGGGCCGACGCCGAGTGGTTCACCTCGCGTCCGGAAGTTCCGGCTTCGCAGAAGCTGACCGTCTTCAAGGTCACCGGCGAAACCAACACCGACGACCTGTCGCCGGCACCGGATGCCTGGTCGCGTCCGGACATCCCGCTGCACGCGCTGGCCATGCTGAAGAACCCGCGTCCGGGTATCGAAGCCGACGAGCCGGGCGCCCGCGGCCCGATCAAGCAACTGGAAAAGCTGGCTGCCAAGGGCAACCTGATCGCCTACGTCGGTGACGTGGTCGGTACCGGTTCTTCCCGCAAGTCCGCTACCAACTCCGTGCTGTGGTTCACCGGCGAAGACATTCCGTACGTGCCGAACAAGCGCTTCGGTGGCGTCTGCCTGGGTTCCAAGATCGCCCCGATCTTCTTCAACACGATGGAAGATGCCGGCGCATTGCCGATCGAAATCGACGCCGGCCAGATGGACATGGGCGACGAGATCGAGCTGAAGGTCGACGGTGCTTCCGGCAAGGTCACCGCCACCAAGAACGGTGCCGTGATCGCCGAGTCGCAACTGAAGACCCTGGTCATCCTCGACGAAGTCCGCGCTGGCGGCCGTATCCCCCTGATCATCGGCCGCGGCCTCACCGCCAAGGCGCGTGAAGCCCTGGGCCTGCCGGCCTCGACCCTGTTCCGCCTGCCGCAGCAGCCGAACGATCCGGGCACCGGCTACTCGCTGGCCCAGAAGATGGTCGGCCGCGCCTGTGGCCTGCCGGAAGGCAAGGGCATCCTGCCGGGTACCTATTGCGAACCGAAGATGACCACCGTCGGTTCCCAGGACACCACCGGCCCGATGACCCGCGACGAACTGAAGGATCTGGCCTGCCTCGGCTTTTCCGCCGACATGGTCATGCAGTCCTTCTGCCACACCGCCGCCTATCCGAAGCTGGTCGACGTCAAGATGCACCGCGAACTGCCGTCCTTCATCAGCACCCGCGGCGGCGTTGCCCTGCGTCCGGGCGACGGCGTCATCCACTCCTGGCTGAACCGCCTGCTGTTGCCGGATACCGTCGGTACCGGCGGTGACTCGCACACCCGTTTCCCGATCGGCATCTCCTTCCCGGCAGGTTCTGGTCTGGTCGCTTTTGCCGCCGCCACCGGTGTCATGCCGCTGGACATGCCGGAATCCGTGCTGGTTCGCTTCAAGGGCAAGATGCAGCCTGGCATCACCCTGCGTGACCTGGTCAACGCCATTCCGCTGTACGCCATCAAGGCTGGCCTGCTGACCGTCGAGAAGAAGGGCAAGAAGAACGTCTTCTCCGGCCGCATCCTCGAAATCGAAGGTCTGCCGGATCTCAAGGTCGAACAGGCCTTCGAACTGTCCGACGCCGCCGCCGAGCGTTCCGCTGCTGCTTGCGCCATCGCCCTGAACAAGGAGCCGGTGGTCGAGTACATGCGTTCCAACATCACCCTGATGAAGTGGATGATTGCCGAAGGCTACCAGGATGCCCGTACCCTGAAGCGCCGCATCAAGTCGATGGAAGACTGGATCGCCAACGGCGAACTGCTGAAGTCCGACGCCAACGCCCAGTACGCCGCCGTGATCGAAATCGATCTGGCCGAAGTCACCGAGCCGATCTGTGCCTGCCCGAACGATCCGGACGACGTCAAGGTCCTGTCCGAAGTCGCCGGCGCCAAGATCGACGAAGTGTTCATCGGTTCCTGCATGACCAACATCGGCCACTTCCGTGCCGCCGGCAAGGTTCTGGACGGCAAGAGCGACATCCCGGCTCGTCTGTGGATCGCCCCGCCGACCAAGATGGACGCCCTGATCCTGACCGAAGAAGGCTACTACAGCGTCCTCGGCAAGGCCGGTGCCCGCATGGAAATGCCGGGCTGCTCGCTGTGCATGGGTAACCAGGCCCAGATCCGCAAGGGTTCCACTGCGATGTCCACCTCGACCCGCAACTTCCCGAACCGTCTCGGTATCGACACCCAGGTTTACCTGGGCTCCGCCGAACTAGCCGCCATGTGCGCGCTGCTCGGCAAGATCCCGACCAAGGAAGAGTACATGCAGTACATCCAGGTGGTGAACGCCAAGGCGGCCGACATCTACCGCTACATGAACTTCGATCAGATCCCGGCCTTCGTGGAAGTCGCCGAGACCGTCGAGATGTAAGACTTTGCCTGAGGGGCCACCCGGTTTTTGCCTAAAACCGGGTGTGCACCGCAGCAGTCAATAAAAACCCCCGTCAGGAAACTGGCGGGGGTTTTTGTTTGTTGGCCAGTTATTCTTCAATTGACGGGATATTTCAGTATTTGATAGCCCAATGTGGTGAGTTGGGTGGGTATTTTTTGAAACTAGAGTGATAGCTTAAATATCTGGTACCAAGTAGAAGCGGATCGGATTGTTTCCTGTGCAACCCGCCAATGCTCTGAAGATTTGTCGATGTTATTTGGATGCCAAGTGCTGGAATTCCAGATTTCGTTTTTTGTTACATCTTTGGCTTCAGGAAGTGTGTAAAGTAATAAATCGACCGATAGCTTCGAGTCCGCTTTGTGGAAACTGCTCGCAAGTACAGTTGTTGGAAACGGATTGCCTTGATTATCAATTTGATTAGCGATTGTCGCGAGAAATGGTTGCGACCAAGCATTTGTTATGTGTATTACTTCATAACAGAGCTGTGCTCCAAACGAGTCGTTGAATTGTGTATCACCGGCGTAGCGAGGGGTCGTTTTACAGCCGGGGAATTGAGGAAATCCACTCGAATCGGTAACGGACTGAATGCGCATTGCTAGCATTTCACTCATCCGATGATCTACATATTTCCCAAGAGCAACTAATTTGTCGCGGCCACGCTTGGATGGAAGCTCAATGTACGCAAGTCCTTTCCAGTTTCCCGAGGGAAGTGAAATAGATTGTCCAGAAATTAGCAGTTGGTCCTTGAAGATATTCCCGGTGTAGATATCACCTTTGTCATCAACCTGTGCATTAGGAATGCGGTTGGCAGTTGTATCCGAAATTGAAAAAATACCAGCTTGGTAACTACCCTGAAATGAGGTTGGTGAAGCGCCTGTGATAGCGCGGACTTTTTTTAGTACGTTTTCATATTCTTTGGAGTCTTGTTTGTAAGCGTAAAAATACTCCCCTTGACGGGAACAGTTGCGACACGGCGATGGCTCATAAGTACGAGATTCGACCGGAATATTATTGGCAATCCCATCGATATCTTGTCCATGGTAACCGGCAAGAATAATCTTGACGATTCGACTCTTGGAATTAACTAATAATTTCCAAAGCACTGGCTCGTATGACATTAGCACGAGAACCATCGGGGCAGATGAACGGCTCACATCAACAGATATGGTTTTTGTAGTCCGTTGGCCGGCGTACTTGCCATGGCACTCTGCCATAGCCGAAGAGTTATCCTGAAAAGCGACACATTTTGTCCACCAAGGCTGCTCTTTCTGTCCATCAGGAAGAACTCCTTGATAAACACCAATCATATGAATTTCTGTCCCTTGGGGAATGGGGGAGGCCAGCGATGGAAGATTGACATCGAAAGCGGGATTTAGCCCGTTTGAGATGATGGTGGTTGAGGTGTTCGTTGAGCTGCTGCGTAGAGCGATGGTAGGCGTGGGGCCCGAAACTGAAATTGAAGCAGGTGGTTTATATACAGCGAGAGGTGCTGCTCCTCCACCCGAGTTCCGCCATGGCGAAATCAGAAAGGCGAGGCCTGTTAGCATCACCGTTATTGCAACAGACCACCTCCAAGCCGCCGATTTATCCCAAAGACCTTCTTCAAATGTCATTGTTTATTGACTTCGAAAGATGTGCGTGCCGCTCGGGCAACGATTCCTTGATCCTCTGTTTGTACGAGGGAAATTCGAGTGAAACCATTTTTTTTGGCCTCAATGAGAGAGTCGGCCAATTGTTCTTCGATGGCTCTTACCAAATCCCTGGATGATCCAATGCTGCCAAGTTTTTTCTGTCGCGCCATCAGCAACAGCACGATGTTTGGGTCGATTCCTTTGTCGGCAACTTCAAGACCGTAGCTATGAATCATTTGTTCTATTTCGAGTGCCGATACGCGGGCGATATCTAGACCCTCTAATGCACGGAAAACGAATATTCGATCAATTCGATTGAGCACTTCAGGCGCAAATTGAGCTTCTCGCAACGTGTTGATCGCAGCGGTGCGCATCGCCTCGGGATCTCTGGCATATTGGGTAGCCAATTGTCCGAGACGGTCAGTCGCGGCATTGCTAGTTAAAACAAAAATCGCACCGGTGGTGGAGATAATCTGACCGTCGGAGCGTTCAGTTACAAAGCCATCATTCCATGCCGTCAAAAAGGCTTTCAGTATGTCGGGGTGGGCCTTTTCGATCTCATCCAGCAAAACAACGGCATTTGGTGTGTCGCGTAACCCACCGGTGAGCTTTCCATAACTATCGGAGCCAACATAGCCTTTATTCATGCCAAACAGTTGTGAAAGAGAAAAGCTTCCTGCAGCGAACTGTGTCATATCAAAGTGCAATAGTTCTCGCTCAAGTTCCTGGGCAAGGACTTTTGCCAAGAAGGTCTTTCCAGTTCCCGGTGGACCAGCAAAAAGAAATATTCCAATGGGCTTTCCTCTGCGTGAAAGTGCTAAACGTCGTCTAATTTGGGCGGCAATGTCATCACAGACAGAGTCTTGTCCGATCACACGTTGCTTAAGCGCTTGCGAGAGACTTTCTGCATCCAGATAAGTAGCTGCTTCGAGTTCGGGGAGGCCGTCTTCGATAGCTTTCTTATTGGTAAGTCTGTCCAAGATATCCATAAGTATTGGTCGAAGGAAAAGTGACGGAAGTTTGTTGCGTGAATATAGCCAGCCCATGATTAATAACAGCCAGCCTAGGCAAGCTGCACACGCGAAATACCAGAATAAGCTGCGCAGGTTGTTTAGAAGTGTGGTGGCGGTAGATTTATCAGGCCAGGCATCCTGTATAAATTTAAAGAGGGTAATGAGCAGTACCAATGCAAACAACACAGGTACATAGCGCTGAAGAACGTAAAACACCTGAAGTGCCTAGAAATTCACGGGCAAGGTAATAGCTTGCCCTTCAGAAATTACTGGGAGTAAGACTTTCCCGGTACCGTTTTGGACACCAAGTGTTATCCCTCCTCCACCATCGTGAACTCCAGTTAGCTGAATGGTTTGGCTAGCGTCGACCGGTAGTGTGAAAACGACGGGTTCGTTCAACAAGGCAACGTCAATTGAGTATCCTGACGAAGATAGACGTACGACGTCGCCATCCTGAGAGGCAAAGTCCCAAACGGTAACTTTGACTAATATCGTGGAAGGGGATCTGGATGTGTTTTTGTCTAAAGTTTGCTTCAAAGCTTGCCGCGAACTCGGGTCAAGGCGCATCTTGTCAAGCGCTAGATCAATGTCTTGATCCTTGATTTTCTCGACAGAAATTGTTCGGAGTTGGGTGAATCCCGTAACCAGTTCAGCTTTTTCTTTCTCAGTTAGGTGATCGGCAGGTAAGGGGCTCCACCATGCACTGATACTGTAGCCAACCCCTGTAATCAATAGGCCAGCGATCAGTGCCAGTTTTGATATGGACATTGAGCTATTTTTGGGTTGTGGTGCTTGTGTTCTATTTTCAGGTTGAATTTCTAGGTGTTTCATGAATTAGGTATGCCAACATCAGATTAAAGCTGGTTGTCTTATTCTAAACCAATATTCGAATGGATTATTCGCTGCGTTGTATGATCAATCACTGCGAGTAGAAGCTTCTCAAGCCCGATGATTTTTATCGATGTCCATGAAGGCAGCTAACATTCTCGTCCGGTGATGCTTGACCGTATTCATGGGCGACGGCGATACTGCGGCCCCGTTCCAACACCTGTTTTACTCTCTTCCAATGGCCGCTTCCAAAAACCGTATCGACTGGGCTCTTCTCTGTTTGCGTCTTGCCGTGGGCGGCATGGCCTTCCTGGCGGGGCTGCAACCTTTGATGCACGCGGCCTTTCCTGGCAATCTGGCGCAGGCGCTGCATTGGGGCTTGCATCTGGCGGAGATGCTGTGCGGCGTTTTCATGGTGCTGGGTTTGTGGATGCCGATCGCCAGCTTTGGCCTGGCGCTGATTATCGGCTATCCGCTGGTGATGAGCTGGATGCATGGGGCGGCCTTGTTCGGCAACCTGCATGGATTGTTCCTGCTGCTTGTTGCCTTTGCTTCGGCATTGGGCGGCGCGGGCAAATGGGCCTTGGGGCGCGGTTGAGCGTAAAGCGTTCGAATTTGTTCGATTCCGGCCAAGCCCGGTTTTTGCCCTGAACGGGCAGTGCACCGCTGCAGTCGTTAAAAAGCCCCTGACGGATTCCCGCAGGGGCTTTTTTTGGTGACTAGCGAAAGCTCAGCTTGAATGCAGTTCGGCGTGGCGGGCAAGGGCTTTGGCGCGGGCTTCGGCCAGACGGGAGGTGACCCGCTCCGGCAACTCGGCGCCGTCGTCCTGAACCTGGGCTATGGCATGGGCTTCGAGCGCCTTTAGCCGTGCCATCATCAGGCGCAGCCTGACGTTGTCGTTGAACAGGGTGGTATTGGCTGCTTCCTGCTGTTCGTCGTCGCGGACGACGCGCGGCCGGCTGTAGAACTGATGCAGCGGCAGGACTTCATAGCCGTCGTTGCCATCGTCTTCGTCATCGAAGTAATTGGGCTTGATCTTGCCCTTTTCCTTCTCGTGCAGATTCGACAGCAACAGTGCCATTTGCTGGCGCTCGGAGCGGCTCAGCAACTGGGCGGGGATAGCGTGCGGCTTGGCCGCCTGGGCGACCTTCTTGGCGGCGCGCAGCTTGGCCATCGGGTTGATCGGCTTCAAGACCTCGATGACCGGCGCCGGTTGGGCGATGGCGCTGACCGTCACTTCCTGGTTGCTGCTGGCGTCGATCAGCGACACGGCCTCCTCGGGCGAAACGTCCGCGGCGTGCAGGTTGAGCGAAGCGAGGAGGGCGGCTGCCCCGAGCAATAGACGATACAACTGGCGATCCATCAAAAACAGGCACTAAGGATTAAGCCATAGTGCGTATGGGGGTATTTTAGCAAAATTTGATGCAGCCGGCCGGGAAAAGTTTCCCGATTCGGCTTTTTTTACAATTGCTTACCGAGCCTGGGTCAGGCTTTGCGCAGGAAGCAGGCCTTCAGCATCATCTGGCCGGCTTCGGTCTTGCAATCGATTTCGTGGTCGCCGTCGACGATACGGATGCCCTTGATCTTGGTGCCTTGCTTGAGCGTCGTCGAGCTGCCCTTGACCTTCAGATCCTTGATCAGGACGACGCTGTCGCCGTTCTGCAGCACGTTGCCGTTGGCGTCCTTGACGATGCGCTCGCCTTCTTCCTCGCTCGCGGTGGCTGCTTGCGGCCACTCGAAGCCACAGTCGGCGCAGACGTAGTTGTCACCGTCCGGATAGGTGTTTTCCAGGGTGCATTGCGGGCAGGCGGGAATGCTGGACATGCCGTTCTCTCTGAGTGGTTATTTTGGAAAGGGCGACATGGTACGCCCTGGCGACCGATCAGGCGACCGGTATTTTGGCCAGGAAACGGTCGAGCTGGTTGGCGAAAGCCTGGCGATCGGCATGGCTGAAGGCATTCGGGCCGCCGGTCTCGACCCCGGCGCTGCGCAGTTCTTCCATGAAATTGCGCATGGCCAGCCGCTCGCGGATGGTGGCGGTGGTGTACATCTCGCCACGCGGGTTCAGCGCGTGCGCGCCGCGCTCGATGACCAGCGAGGCAAGCGGAATGTCGGCGGTGACGACGAGGTCGCCCGCCGTCACCTGCTCGACAATGTGCGCATCGGCCACGTCGAAGCCATGCGCCACCTGGATGGCGCGGATGTATTTCGACGGCGGCGTGCGCAGCATCTGGTTGGCGACCAGCGTGGTCCGGATCTGCCGACGCTCGGCGGCGCGGTAGATGATTTCCTTGATGACGCCGGGGCAGGCGTCGGCATCGACCCAGATTTCCATGCTTACTTGGTCGGCAGCGGGGCGAACTCGGCTGGCACCCAGGCGTAGCCGCCCTTGGCTTCCTTGCGGACGTGACCGATGCCGGGGAAGGGCAGGTGCATGCCGGCGATCATCAGCTTCTCTCTGGCGGCCAGTGCCCAGATGCGCTTGCGGGCGACGACGGCCTGCTTCGGGTCGTTGTCGAACTCGAAGGCGACTTCCGGGCGGGCGAACTGCACGGCGTGGTTATGCACCAGGTCGCCGAGGATCAGCAACTTCTGCTCGCCGTTGTTCAGCAAATAGCTGGCGTGGCCCGGCGTGTGGCCATGCGTATCGACACTGGAAATGCCGGCGACCAGTTCGCGGTCGCTGTCGAAGGTCTTCCATTTGCCGGCGGCGAGATAGGGCGCAGCGGCATCGCGCGACATCTTGAAGAAAGGCTGGAAGTCCTTCGGCGCCTTGGCGGCGATCTCCTCGCTCAGCCAGAACTCGTTGTCGGCCTTGGCCGACCAGACTTCGGCATTGGCGAAAACGCGCTGGCCTTCGGGGGTGACCAGACCGTTCACATGGTCGCCATGCAGGTGGGTGACGAGCACGACATCGACCTGCTCGGGCTGGTAACCGGCGGCTTTCAGGTTGTCGACGATATTGCCCAGGCCCGGCCCGAACAGCTTGGCGGCGCCGGCATCGACCAGCACCAGCTTGCTACCGGTGTTGACCAGGTAGGCATTGACCGCAGTTTGCACCTTGGGGCCCTTGAGGAACTGGCGGGCGAGCAGGCGCTGCACGTCGCGCGACTGGATGCCCTTGAGCAGCTTTTCGTCGAGGTCGATGGCGCCGTCGTACAGCGCGGTGACTTCGAAACTGCCGACCATCAGCCGGTAGTAGCCGGGAACCTGGGTCTTCTGTGCCGGGGCGTCGGCCGCAGCCAGGCCGGAAGCGGCGAGCAGGGCGGCAAGGAGGAGGTGGCGCAAGGGTTTGATCATGGTCGGCCTCTCATCTGGGGTTGGGGAGGTGCAGTATCCCATGAAAGTATGAAATCTGACGGCTGGCAAACAAGCTATACTCGGTCGCACGGACCCTTCAGATAAGAAAAACATGTCGCTGCGCCTTTGTGCCCTGCTGCTTGCCTTGCTCTATTCCCAAGCCTTATGGGCGATGAATGTAGTTTTCATCAATCCGGGGCGCTCCGACGAGCTGTATTGGGTGACCGCCAGCAAGGCCATGGAGGCCGCCGCACGCAAGCTCGACGTGCATCTCGAAGTGATCTACGCGGAGCGCGAGCATTTCCGCATCGTCAGCATTGCGCGCCAGATACTGGATCGTCCCAAAAGCAGCTGGCCGGATTACGTGATCGTTTCCAATGACTACGCGACAGGTGCGGAATTGATGCGTCTGTTCGGCGAAGCCGGAATCAAGAGTTTCATGGCATTTAGCGGCATCGCGAACGGCCTGGAGCGCCAGAAGCTGGGTTTGCCGCGTGAGCGCTACAAGAACTGGCTGGGCTCGCTTGAACCCCATGCCGAGGATGCCGGCTACCAGACGGCGAAGCGCTTGATTCAACTGGGGCGTCAGGCCAAGGCACAGGCGCCGGACGGCATGCTGCACATGCTGGTGGTGAGCGGCGATCGGTCGACGCCGAGTTCCTTGCGCCGTAGCGCCGGGATGCGCAAGGCGGTGTTCGAAGCCGCCGACGTGGTCGTCGATCAGGAGGTTTATGGCGCCTGGAGTCGGGAAAAGGCCGAAGAGCAGGCGGCGTGGCTCTATCAACGCTACCCCGGAACGCGTCTGGTGTGGGCGGGGAACGACCTGATGGCCTTCGGGGCCATGGCAGCTTGGGAGAAACGGGGCGGCAAGCCGGGCAAGGATGCCTGGTTCAGCGGCGTCAATACTTCCGAGGAAGCGATGGAAAGCCTGCGTAGCGGTCGCCTCTCGGCGCTTTCCGGCGGGCATTTCATTGCCGGTGCCTGGGCCTTGATCCTGCTTTACGATTTCCATCATGGCCGCGATTTCGCCAAGGACGAAGGCTTGGAACTCGATCAGTCGATGTTTGTCTCTTTTACCCCCCAACTGGCCAGCCGCTTTATCGAGCGCTACGGCAAAATGGATTTCGATCAGGTGGATTTTCGTCGCTTCAGCAAGGTGCTGAATCCCGGACTCAAACGCTACGACTTCAGTTTTGGGCAATTGTTGAAGTGAGCACACCGGCATGAATGAACCCCAGTTCCGATCCATCGCCCGCAGTCTGACTGGCACCATCTGGCGCCTGGCGACCTTGTGTGCCCTGTTGATCGCATTGGTGCAGACGGTCGTTTCCTACAAGAGTGTCCAGGACGAGTTTCAGGTCGAATTGCGCCAGATTGGCCTGACCTATGTGCCGCTGATTTCGTCCAGCATCTGGGATATCGAGCCGAATGTTGTCCAGTGGCAGCTCGACAATCTGGCTCAGCGCAGCACCATCGGTTTTGTCCGCTTGAAGGTTGAGACGGGGCAGGTGTTCGTTGCCGGACGCAAGGATCTGGGCAAAGGCGAAGCCTCGCGCCGCTTCGATGTACCGCCACCCGATCGTTCGGCGGGGATCATCGGTACGCTGGAGGTCTATTCCAATCCAGCCGCCTTCTATGGCGAGTGGGCCTACAACGTCGGCGTTTCTGTGCTGGTCTATGGCTTCCTGACGCTGCTGATCTGTTTTGTCGTCAGCTACATGCTGCGTCGCGACCTGGAAAATCCCATGCGCCAGATCGCCCAGTTCGTTGCCGGTTTGTCACCGGAGAATCTGACAGAACCCTTGGTCATAGAGCGCAAGAACCATCGCGGCAAGGACGAGATCGACCTCGTGGTCGAGGGCTTCCGCGTACTGCAGGAGGGCGTCGATCGCCATATCGGTAATCTCGATCACCTCGTTCGACAGCGTACTGCGGAAGTCGAGCAGGCGATGGACTCCATACGCCGCCTGTCTCAGGTCGATACCTTGACCGCCTGCTTCAACCGCCGTTACTTCAATGAGCAAATCGGGCGGGAACTGGAGCGGAGCGCCCGCTACAACCGCAACCTGACACTGCTCTTCTGCGATATCGATCATTTCAAGCAGATTAACGATACCTACGGGCATCTGGCGGGCGATGAGGTCTTGAAGGCGGTGGCCGGCGAGTTTTTGGCCGATTTACGGGGTGGTGGCGATTGGGTGGCGCGCTACGGCGGCGAAGAGTTCGTCATCGTCCTGCCGGAAAGCAGCCTGGAGGAAGGCTATGCCACGGCGGAGCGCTTACGTCAGCAGATTGCCGAAGCCTTGGTCGTGCCGGTCGCCGATCAGGTGCTGCGGGTTACGGTCAGTTTTGGCGTCGCCCAATACGAATTCGGCCGCAGTGCCGCGCAGTTGCTCGAAGCGGCCGATCAGGAGCTTTACAAGGCGAAGGCCGCCGGGCGTAACCGGGTCAGTGCGCCACTGCGAGGTTTCCTCGCCGATTGAATCGCTGGTTCAGCTGAAGAAGGCGAACCAGGCGGCCAGCGCGAAGCAGGCCAGCATCAGATAGCCGGCCAGGCCGCCGAGCACCATTTGCTGGTCATCGTTCTCGCGGCCAACCTTGAGCATGTCGGTGACGATGACGCGGCGGCCGTAGCGCGCCTCGCCGTCCTGGCCGATGCGGATGGAGACCAGCGCGGCAGCGATGCCGACCAGCAGCAACAGCGGCACCGGCGTTTTCACCCAGGCGATCCAGGCCGCCGGCAACACCAGCGCAAGCACCGTGATGGTGCGAATCAGCAGGTGCAGCCAGGGTTTGTCCTTCATGCCGGGCGGTTCCCCATGACTTCACCCATGCGGATGGCGCGGGTCGGCGACCATTCCGGGTTGAAGGCTAGGCTGTTTTTCGGGAAGAGCATGACCACCGTCGAGCCGAGCAGGAAGCGGCCCATTTCTTGGCCTTTTTGCAGGTGCACCGCAGCAGTGCCGTTCGTCGTGTCGTAACGCCATTCGCGGACGACGCCGGGGCGCGGCGGATTGACCGTGCCGTGCCAGACCGTCGCCATGCTGCCGACGATGGTGGCGCCGACCAAAGTCAGCACGAAGGGGCCGAATTCGGATTCGAAGACGCAGACGACACGCTCGTTGCGGGCGAAAAGACCTGGTACGCCGCGTGCCGTGGTCGGATTGACCGAGAACAGGGCACCTGGCACATAGATCATGCGCGTCAGCTTGCCGGCACAGGGCATGTGGATGCGGTGGTAGTCGCGCGGGCTGAGGTAGAGCGTGGCGAAGCTGCCGTTCTCGAATTGCTCGGCCAGCTTGCGGTCGCCGCCGACCAGCGCGGTGGTCGAATAGCTGTGGCCCTTGGCCTGGAAAATCTGGTCGCGCTCGATGGCGCCGAACTGGCTGATCGCCCCATCGACCGGGCACAGGAAATCGGCTTCGGCCAGCGGGCGAGCACCCTCGGCCAGCGGCCGGGTGAAGAATTCGTTGAAGCTCTTGTAGCTTGCGATATCCGGGTTGGCCGCTTCCGCCATGTTCACGTTGTAGCGGCCGACGAACCAACGGATCACGCTCGTCGTCAGCGCCCCTGCCTCGGCCGAAGCCAGTTTGCCCGCCAGCGCGGTGAGCGCCTGCTTGGGAATCAGGTATTGGGGCAGAACGGCAAGGCGATCGGACACGAGCGAATTCCAGTGAGAAAACGCGCGATTATACGGGCTAGCGCGCCATCGGCCTATGCGGCCTCCATTCGCCCAGCTTCGTTGCTGAAACGCATTGCACCGCCTCTGCATATGCCTGCGTAATCCGTATAACATGCCGTTCCATCTTCATTTGCGCGAGGCATTGAATGCATCCGATCTCTCTTTATTGCACCGCCATCCTGGGCGCCCTGGTCTTTCTGCTCGGTCTGTTCGTTTCGATACAGCGTTTTCGCAACAAGCTCGGCTCCGGGCAGGCCGAGGAGCGCAATGCGCTGATCAACCGGGTGATCCGGGCGCATGGCAATACCACCGAGTTCGCGCCTTTCCTGGCCATTCTCTTTCTTTATCTGGGCAGCCATAACCCGTCCAGCCTCGTGCTCGGGCTGATCTTCGTCGCCACGCTGTGCCGCTGCCTGATCGTTGCCGGGCTGATCGGCTACGCCAACATGAATCGGCCAAATCCGCTGCGCTTCACCGGTGCGCTCGGCACCTACCTGGCTGGCGCCGGCCTCTGCCTGGCCTTGGTCATGGGCGGTTGAGCACCGGAAAACGCCGGAAACAACTTGGTCACAAGCCGATACACGGCATTACGTTTCTGCTGACATCCGGGGTGAAACCGGCTGCGTTATTCGCTCTAAGGCGCTGCGAAAAAGTGGGCAGCACCGAGTAACGAACAAACCAACCCGTTAAGGAGAAACAAAATGCAAGTTACCAAGACCCTGATCGCTCTGACCGTTGCCGCTGGCTTCGCTTCCGCTTCCTTCGCCCAAGGCACCGCTGCGCCGGCCGCCGCCACCCCGGCTGCACCGGCCGCCAAGGTGAGCGCACCGGCCCCGGCTGCCGCCGAGAAGAAGGTTGAAGCGCCGAAGGCTGCCGAACCGGCGGTCGAAAAGAAGGCTGAAGCCGCCAAGCCTGAAGCCAAGCCGGCCAAGGTGAAGAAGCACAAGGCAGAACACAAGGCCGAAAAGGCCGAAGCCAAGCCGGCTGCAGCACCTGCGCCCGCAGCCGCCCCGGCCCCTGCTGCTGCACCGGCTGCCAAGTAACACGCAGCCCTGAAACGACAAAACCCCCGGCCTCCAAGCCCGGGGGTTTTGTTTTGTCGGTTGAAAATTGCCTGTTTTTGCCCGTGCACCGCAGCAGTGAGTTACTAGCAGGGCTCTAGCGTCAGTGCTTGGAATACAAGCCGACGCGGTTGCCTTCACAGTCGAGGAAGAGGGCAATGAAGCCGATGTCGTTGCCGAGATCCGTCTTCGGCATCAACACCTGGCCGCCAGCGCCGGGAATGCGGGCAAGTGCGGTGTTCAGGTCGTCGCCGGCCGCCAGGTAAACCAGGGTGCCGTTGTCGGCCGGCTGCATCTGCGGCATGGCGACCAGCGCGCCGCCGGGTGACAGTTCGTCGTGCGGGAAAATCGCCATGCGGATGTCGCCCATGGTTTCCAACTGCAATTGGCAGGCAAAAACCTTCTGATAGAAGGCCGTGGCGCGGGCGAGGTCGGTGGTGGGCAGTTCGAACCAGCTGATCGGGGTGTTCATCGTTTTCTCCTGGGCAATGAAGCCGACGACGTGTCGGCGATGAGTGCATTGTCAGCCGGGGCTCCTGACAACGTGGTGTCAGGAGGCTTGGATTGGCCTGCGATAGCGCGTGCTATCCTGAAATCCTGCCAATTCCGGATGGATTTTCCGCCCATGCGTCCCGCCGACCGCCTGTTCCAGATCGTGCTGATGTTGCGTCACGGCCGCGTCGTCACGGCGCGCGCCCTGGCTGAAGCGCTGGAGGTGTCCGAGCGAACCATCTATCGCGACATTGCCGATCTCATCCAGTCGGGTGCGCCGATCGACGGCGAGGCCGGTGTCGGCTACCGCTTGCGCCGCGGTTATCAGGTGCCGCCGCTGATGTTTACCGGCGAGGAACTGGAGGCGCTGGCCATCGGTGCCAAACTGGTCGGTGCCTGGGCTGATCCGGCCTTGGGCAAGGCGGCGGAAATGGCGATGGCGCGTATTGAAGCTGTGCTGCCGCGCGAACTGGAAGAAAAGATCGCCACCCGTAGCCGGCGATTCCTGGCGCTGGACATGATGCAGCCGGCGCCGCTACGCGAGCCGATGGCGGTGCTGCGCGAAGGGATGGAGCACGGGCGCAAGGTCAGCGTGGCGTATCGGCGGGGCGACGGCGAGTTTTCTCAGCGCATTCTGTGGCCGCTTGGCCTGGTCTTCTGGGGGCGCTGCTGGACCCTGGGCGCGTGGTGCGAGTTGCGCCAGACCTTCCGCACTTTTCGCGTCGATCGCATCGAACGGGTGGAATTGCTCGAAAGCGGGTTCGACGACCGCTACGGCCATCTGTGGGAAGAGTATCTGGCGCGGGCGCGCAGCGAGGCGCATGAGCGCCGGCGCGGCCCGGCGGAGGATGCCACTTAGCCGGACCGGGTGTTTTGGTTTTTGCCCGTTTTGGGCAGTGCACCGCAGGAGCGAGCCATTCGGCGCGCTCCTGCGCTGGATCTCGCCCGGCTTATTCGCCAGCTGCTTCCGCCGATGGCGTTTCGGCCTCGGAGGCCTTGGCCCAGCGTTCGCGCCGCCATTTTTCCCGTTCGCCGTTGGCGCAGAAGGTCCAGGCCACGATGCGGCTTTGTTTTTGACCCTGGGCCATGTCGAGGATGCGCGATTCGACCACCTTGGCCTTCTTCAGCGCGGCTTCGATATGCACCAGGTTGTCCGCTTTGGAGACGAGGCTGGTGAACCACAGCACGCGCTTGGGAATCTGCGCGCTTTGTTCGATCATCGATTTGACGAAGGCGCGTTCGCCGCCGTTGCACCACAACTCGGTGCCGCCGCCGCCGAAATTGAGGCGCGGCTGGACCGTGCCTTTCTTGGCGCCCGGCTTGCCGAGGTTGTTCCACTTGCGTTGGCTGACGGCCAGCACTTCGTCGGGCGAATTGTGGAAGGGCGGGTTGCACATCGAGAAATCGAAGCTTTCGCCCGAGCGCAGCAGGCCGGTGAAGATGTTGTCCCACACCGGCTGGTGGCGCAGCTCGATGTCTGCGGTGCACTGCGGATTTTTGCCCAAAATGCTTTGCGCGTTGGCGAGCGCCGCTTCGTCGATATCCACACCGAGGAAGGACCAGCCGTATTCGGCATGGCCGATCAGCGGATAAACGAGGTTGGCGCCGGTGCCGATATCCAGTCCGCGCACGCCGGCGCCGGTCGGGATGGCTTTCCTGTTGCAGGTAGCGAGCAGGTCGGCGATGGTGTGCAGGTAGTCGGCGCGGCCCGGAATCGGCGGGCACAGGTAGCCGGCGGGAATGTCCCAGCCCTTGACGCCGTAGTGATGCATCAGGATGGCGCGATTGAGCATCTTGACCGCCGCCGGGTTGGCGAAATCGATGCTCGGCGTGCCGGCCGGCGTGGTCTTGACGTGTTTGGCGAGCGCCGCCGAAGTGGCGGCCAGCGCGGCGAAATCGTAGCCGTCGGCGTTCTTGTTGCGCGGGTGCATGGTGGTCTTTCTGGGCGTGGGGCGCGATTGTCCCACGAAAGCCTGTCGCAAGCACGACAAAGGCGATTTTCTCCAGTGAATTGATTTTTAAGCCTTTCGGCGCGTGCACTGCAAGGCACGAAACTGGCTAGAAGGCTCTCATTGCACGCCACAGGGAGGCAGCCGATGAAGCTGCAGATTGACCGCCGGCATATCGAGCCGATGAGGCAGGCCTTTCCGCGCCTGGAAGAATTCCGTGACCAGTTGCGCTTCGGCAACCGCGTCGAAGTGCCGTTCAACCGCTTCGAGCCGGCCGAGCTGGACATGCTGCAAGCGCTCTACGGCGAGGGCGACCGCGAATTGCGGGCGCAGGCGGCGCAAATTGCCACCTTGCGCACGGCGCTGGCCAGCGGCGGGCATCGCTTCGAGGCCGAGGAGCTGGAAATGGCGGTGCCGGCCATGGCCCGTTACCTGGCGGAAGATGCCGAGCGCGGCTGGGTCTTCTCGGCGGCGATTACCGGCAAGCCGCTGGCCTGGGTGGTCAGCCGGCTCGACTACACGCCACCCTCCGAGGAGGAAAGCGGCAAGATATTTCTCGAACTGAAAGCCAACTCGCGCGCCAAGATGGCGACGACAACGCTGCGCATTTCCGGCCCCGACATTGCCGGGCGCAATGTGGCCGAGATTCTCGCCGCCAAAGGCTACGTCAAGGAAACGCCGGCATTGATCGCCAGCTACGAAGAAGGCGCGGTGCGCTATTTCGACTGGCGGGCGCAATATGGCGCGCAGTTCTCCGGCAGCGGCACCGGCTGGTTCGCCGAGAACCCGACGGCGACACACCGCGACACCGACTTTGCCCGCAAGGACCAGATCATCCTCTCTTCGACCGGCAGCCCGGCGCGGCTGGTCAACGACGAGAGCATCCTCGGCGACCGCGTGCTGGCGATGGATGCGACCGGTGACATCCTCGCCAAGTTCGTCCGCCGCGTGCAACGCAACTCGCGCCTGTCGGGCAAGGAGGAAGCAGAGGTCGAGGATACGCAGGCCGGCATCAAGAAGGGTCTGTTCACCGAGCTGCCGGTGCATTTCTTCATCCTGATGTTCCACCTCGACCTGCACCACTACGTCTGGGTGCATGTGGACGATATCGAACCCTACGCCTACCAGCCCGAACTCAAGGACAAGCTGGTGCTGCCGCCGGAGCAGACCGACCTGATTGACATCCTGACCGCCGAAATGGACGTGCTGATGGACGACATCGTCGCCGGCAAGTCGGGCGGTACGACGGTGCTTTGTGCCGGGCCACCGGGGGTGGGTAAAACGCTGACCGCCGAGGTGTATTCGGAAATCATCAAGCGCCCGCTCTACCGCGTGCATTCCGGCCAACTCGGCCTCAACGTGGCGGCGATGGAAACGGCCTTGAAGGAAGTGCTGACCCGCGCCCAGCGCTGGGGGGCGGTCATGCTGATCGACGAAGCCGACGTGTATATCAAGAAGCGCGACGACAACATCACGATGAACGCCGTCGTCGGCGTGTTCTTGCGCGTGCTGGAATACTTCAACGGCCTGCTCTTCCTGACTACCAACCGGGTCGACGACATCGACGAAGCCATCGTCTCGCGCTGCATTGCGCTGATCCGCTTCCACGCGCCACACCGCGAAGACCGCCGCAAAATCTGGGGTGTCATGGCTGAACAATTCGGGCTAGCCGTTGAACCGGCATTGATGGATCGCCTACCCGACATCTTCCCGCAAGCCTCCGGCCGCGACATCAAGGGCCTGGCCAAGCTGGTCAGCAAATACTGCAGCCAGAAACAGGTGCCGCCGAGCGAGGAGGTGTTCCGCCGCTGCTCGATGTTCAGAGCATTGGATCAGGCAGAGGGGTAGGGGGCTGCTAGCGCCCCTTTGTTGCCGTAGCTAGACTTGGAAAGCAGAATGCTAGTGTGATTTCGGTCGGCTGGAGAGTGACGCTCAAAACGTGTCCTACCACTATAGATAGTCCTTTGCCTTGCATCCATCACGGAGTACTTCATCTAGGGGGCCGGTAACGAATACTGGTTCGCCAAGTCCTTTTGTAGGTGACAAGATGGGGAGGTTTGAGGATCGCTCCCAACCATTGTTATGTTTTCTTACAGATACTCGGCCTTTTTCGTGGCAACTAGCAACAGCGACTTCCGTTTGGTCATATTTTTCGTGCTGCACAATTGAGAAATCTCCCGACCTTTCTTTGACCAGTTCTCGCGTTGTAGTGACAGATCCCGGACCAGAACAGAATTCGTATTCCTTTTCGCTAGGAGGATATGGATTGGTAATATCCCAAAGTCGATAGCAAACGTATTTGTGACGATTCCCCTGCACATCTCGAAGTCGGGAAATACGCTGGTAATCACTTGTTGGCATACAGAAGACGTTTGAGCCATACAAGAGTTCGAGCAAGCCATCACTCGGATGTTTTATTTTTTGATCCAGCAATATCTCTAAGTTTTCCGGAATATCACACTGAAATTGCAGCGGCTTCAATAAATAAGTTGGTTGTGCTTCATCGGCAGATGCAGTGAAGTTCAGTACGGCAGCAAATAAGACAATCGATATGCGTGTGATGACGCTCATTGTTCGAGATACCTAACGTGTTTACATGGGCACAGGGGCCGTGTAACAAGTGATATTGACGATGCTGAAAATGAGGCTCTAAGTTCACGCCATTCAGCCACTTGGTATATTGGCTGTCAGTATAACAACTCCAATATGCCAGACGCGTTTTCGGTTTTGGCTTACAGGACAAAATCATTGTCAACGACTGCTTTTGGGATGAACTACTGACTGGCCGCTTCTGGCCGATGACAGCCCTTCAGAGAAGTACGAGACCAGCACCTGTCTGGCCTCGTAAATCGCAGCAAACTTATTTCGTCCCAACCTGAACGAAAGGCACGCTGTTGCCCATCATCGTGGCGGGCAGGCGGCCATCCCATTTATCGATGGCTTTGCGCTGGTTCTCGATCTCGCGCAGGCGCAGCAACTCGCTCGTCACTTCCTGCTTTTGCAGCTTGAGCGATTCGGCTTCGGCCTTGGCTTGGGCGACTTTCTGCTCGGCTTCAACCTTGATGCGCAGCAGGTCGCGTTCGGCCTTGAGTTTTTGCTGTT
>JAYRMB010000016.1:0-46669 GCA_041904995.1 Azonexus sp. | reverse complement strand
CAGGACCGTGAAACAGATGAGCGCCAATGATAGTGAGCACATCGCTCGCGAAAGTAGGTCACCGCCAGGCTCCCCATTCAAAAGCCCCCTCAGCACAACGCTGCAGGGGGCTTTGCCGTTCACGCCTAATTCATCGCCGATTTCTTATAAAAAGAAAATTCAATTCAGATCGCTTCGGGGCTTGAAATCTCACGCAGGGACACCACCTAGAAGCTCACCTTTTGTCGTTATCTCGATTGGGAGTTTCAAGCATGTCCGAGTCCGCTACCGCTAATCGCGAGACCCTCGGCTTCCAGACGGAAGTCAAACAACTGCTGCATCTGATGATTCACTCCTTGTACAGCAACAAGGAGATTTTCCTGCGCGAGTTGGTGTCGAACGCCTCCGATGCCTGCGACAAGCTTCGTTTCGAAGCGCTGAACAACAATGCCTTGTACGGCGACGATGGCGACCTGAAGATTTGTGTCGCTTTCGACAAGGAGGCGCACACGATCACCATTTCCGATAACGGTATCGGCTTGTCGCGTGACGAAGCGATCGCCCATCTGGGTACCATTGCCAAGTCGGGTACCAAGGAGTTTTTCTCTGCGCTGACCGGCGATCAAGCTAAAGATGCCCATCTGATCGGGCAGTTTGGCGTCGGTTTCTACTCTTCCTTCATCGTCGCCGATAAGGTGACAGTGATTTCCCGCCGTGCCGGTGTCGAAACGGGCCAGGCCGTCAAGTGGGAGTCGGCTGGCGAAGGCGATTACACCGTTGAAATGGTCGAGAAGGCTGGACGCGGCACCGATGTCATCCTGCATCTGCGGGAAGGCGAGGACG
This sequence comes from Azonexus sp., assembly GCA_041904995.1. Taxonomy (GTDB): domain Bacteria; phylum Pseudomonadota; class Gammaproteobacteria; order Burkholderiales; family Rhodocyclaceae; genus Azonexus. The sequence goes on along the minus strand of JAYRMB010000016.1, from coordinate 45,847 downwards.
ACTTCCTCAATGCCTGGCGCCTGAAGTCCATCATCCGCAAGTATTCCGACCATATCACCCTGCCCATCGTGATGAAGAAGGAAGAGTGGGACAAGGACAAGGGCGAGCAGGTCATCACTGACGAGGACGAGACGGTCAACCAGGCCAACGCCCTGTGGGCTCGCAGCAAGTCGGAAATCGACGACGAGCAGTACAAGGAGTTCTACAAGCACGTCGCTCATGACTTCGAGGATCCGCTATGCTGGACGCACGCCCGTGTCGAAGGCAAGCAGGAATACACGCAGCTCCTCTATGTTCCGTCGCGCGCCCCGTTCGATATGTGGGATCGCAACGCCCGCCATGGCGTGAAGCTCTATGTCCGCCGTGTCTTCATCATGGACGACGCCGAGAAGCTGATGCCGCTCTATCTGCGCTTCGTGCGCGGGGTGGTCGATTCGGCCGATCTGCCGCTCAACGTGTCGCGCGAGATCCTGCAGGAATCTAAGGACATCGACAACATTCGTTCCGGTTGCACGCGCAAAGTGCTCTCCATGCTGGAGGGGCTGGCCAACAGCGACGATGCAGCCGACAAGGAAAAGTACGCCCAGTTCTGGGAAGCTTTTGGCAGCGTGCTGAAGGAAGGTGTCGGCGAAGATGCCGCCAACAAGGACAAGATCGCCAGCCTGCTGCGTTTTGCCTCCACCCATGGCGAGGGCGAAAAACAGGTCGTCTCGCTGGCCGATTACATCGCTCGCATGAAGGAAGGCCAGGAGAAGATCTACTACGTCACGGCAGAAACCTTTAACGCGGCCAGGAACAGCCCGCATCTGGAAATCTTCAAGAAGAAGGGTATCGAGGTGCTGCTCTTGTCCGACCGCGTCGACGAGTGGGTCGTGGGCCATCTGACCGAGTTCGAAGGCAAACAGTTGCAGTCGGTGGCCAAGGGCGGTCTTGACCTCGGCAAGCTGGAGGATGAGGAAGAGAAGAAGGAAGCCGAGAAAGCGGCCGACGAATTCAAGGAGCTGATCGAGAAGGTCAAGACTTCGCTCGGCGACAAGGTGAAGGATGTTCGCATCACGCATCGCCTGACCGATTCGCCCTCCTGCCTGGTGGCCGATGAATACGATCCTTCCGGCAACCTGGCGCGCCTGCTCAAGGCGGCTGGCCAGAAGGCGCCGAATGCCAAGCCGATTCTCGAGATCAATCCGCAGCACCCGGCGGTGATGCGCTTGAAATACGAGGAAGGTCGTTTCGACGACTGGGCGGCCTTGCTGTTCGAACAGGCCGCTTTGGCCGAAGGCGGCCAGCTCGACGATCCGGCCGGCTTCGTCAAGCGTATCAACGATCTGATGTTGGCGCTTTCCGGCAAGTAAGCCGGCCTCTGCGCCAACCGAGAAGCCGCCTGTGGGCGGCTTCTTTCATTTTCGGCGCCGGGCAAGCACAATGGGCGCCATGAAGCCCGAAGACCTCGAATTGCTGGTAACGCGCACCATGCCTTTCGGCAAGCACGCCGGCTGCGTGATCGCCGACTTGCCGCCCAATTATCTCGGCTGGTTCGCCCGCGAGGGTTTTCCTCAGGGGGAAATCGGGCGCTTGCTGCAATTGATGTACGAGATCGACCACAACGATCTGAAGTACTTGTTGAGGCCGTTGCTGCCGCATTCCCGCGAAAAAGCGTGACTGCTGCGGTGCACAGGCCAAAAAGGCAAAAAACCAAGCGCAAGATCGGTGTAAATCGAGGAAAACCGCGCTGCCGGTGACTTTAGCCTTGCCGTCGGCATGCTATATTGCCCGCCATGAATAATCAGACTGTCAATGAGCATCGCCTGGCGCTTTCCGAGGTTCTCGACTGGATGGTCGAGGATGGCCTGGTTGAGCGGGACATCGCCGAGGCCTTGAAAGTGGAGCGCCGCCTGCACGGCGGCAAGATACACCCGCTGGTCGTTATCGCCGACCAGAAGTGGCGGTCGAACAAGCCACCGGTTCGCTTGCTCAATCTCGAAAACCTGACCGAATGGCTAGCTGCCAAGACGGGTCTGGATTATCTGCATATCGACCCATTGAAGATCGATTTCACCGGGGTCGCCGACGTGATGTCCAGCGCCTATGCCGGGCGCTTCGGCATCCTGCCGGTGCAGGTGACGACGCGCGAAGTCGTGATCGCCACCGCCGAACCCTTCGTCCGCGAATGGGTCGAGGAACTGAAGCCCATCCTGCGCAAGGAAATTCGCCGGGTGATGGCGAATCCGGAGGATATCAGCCGCTATCTCGTCGAGTTCTTCAGCTTGGCCAAGTCGGTCAAGAAGGCTGCAGCGCGGGGCGAGGTGACCTCCGGTCTGTCGAGCTTCGAGCAGTTGGTCGAACTGGGCAAGGGCAACAAGCAATACGACGCCAACGACCAGCACATCATCCATATCGTCGATTGGTTGTGGCAATACGCTTTCGATCAACGGGCCTCCGACATCCACATCGAGCCACGGCGCGATATCGGCATCGTGCGTTTCCGTATCGACGGCGTGTTGCATCAGGTCTACCAGATTCCGATGGCGGTTATGAACGCCATGACCAGCCGGATCAAGCTGCTCGGCCGTATGGACGTGATCGAGAAGCGCCGGCCGCAGGATGGCCGGATCAAGACGCGGACACCGGACGGGCAGGAAGTTGAATTGCGTTTGTCGACCTTGCCCACCGCCTTCGGCGAAAAGTTGGTCATGCGTATCTTCGACCCCGAGGTCCTGGTCCGCGATTTCCGTTCGCTCGGTTTTTCCGAAGACGACCAGATGCGTTGGCAACAGATGACCAAGTCGCCCAACGGCATCGTCCTGGTCACCGGGCCGACCGGCTCCGGCAAGACGACCACGTTGTATACGACGCTCAAGCAGCTGGCGACACCCGAGGTCAACGTGTGCACCATCGAGGATCCGATCGAAATGGTCGAATCCTCGTTCAACCAGATGCAGGTCAATCACGGCATCGACCTTGAGTTTTCCGATGGCGTACGTGCGTTGATGCGCCAGGACCCGGATATCATCATGATCGGCGAAATCCGCGACCTGGAGACCGCTGAAATGGCCGTCCAGGCGGCATTGACCGGTCATTTGGTGCTGTCGACGCTGCACACCAACGACGCGCCCTCGGCGATCACCCGTCTGCTCGATCTTGGCGTTCCCGCCTATCTGATCAACTCGACTCTGCTTGGCGTCATGGCGCAGCGCCTGGTGCGGACCCTGTGTCCGCACTGCAAGAAGGCGTCGCCGATTACCGAAGAGCAGCGCGCTGCCTGGCGTGCGCTGGTGGCACCATGGAAATCGGGCGAACCTGCCCAGCTCTGGCAGCCCGTCGGTTGCCTGGAATGCCGCATGACCGGCTATACCGGACGGGTTGGTCTCTATGAAATCCTGCTCAACTCGTCTGAAGTACGCAAGATGATCAAGCCATTGAGCGATATTCCCAAGCTGCGCGAACAGGGCTACCGCGAAGGCATGCGTCCGCTACGGATTTCCGGGGCCTTGAAGGTGGCACAGGGGCTGACATCGCTTGAGGAAGTGATCAAGGTGGCACCGCCAGCCGACGACGTTTGAGTCACCGCTCAGTCATTTCTCGCGGTATTGTTTCGTCATTGTTGAACGGGTGGTCACTATTGCTGTCGTGACTGCGAAAAAAGTCACGGAATCTAGTTCTTCCGTACTAGTCATCGCCTGACAATCTGTAGATAATGTGTCCCCTTGTCATGAGGGGTTATTATGGCCGTCGAACTATTCAATGATGGTAATCACATTGTCCATGCGTTCTATGATCTGGTAGACGACTCGGCCGCCGGTGCGGTCCAGGCCAACCAGTTTCTGATTGCGGATCACGGCCATGGCGCCCTGATCGATCCGGGCGGCAACATGACCTATACCGGGTTGCTGATGGACATGCAGAAGTATTTCTCGTCCAAGGATCTCGATTACATCCTCGCTTCGCACCCGGACCCGGACATCATCGCTTCGGTGAACAAGTGGTTTGTCGCCTCCCACTGCAAGGTCATGATCTCCAGCCTGTGGACCCGCTTCGTTCCCCATTTCACCACTGGCAAGGACGTTTCCGATCGCATCCTCGGCATTCCTGACCAGGGTGCCGTGATCAAGCTCGGACAGTGCAAGCTGCTGGCTTTGCCGGCGCACTTCATGCACGCCGAAGGGAACTTCCAGTTCTACGATCCCGTTTCCAAGATTCTCTTCTCGGGCGACCTTGGCGCTTCGTTAGTGCCGCACGAGCAGGCGGCCGAGCCGGTTTCCGACTTTGCCAGCCATACCCGCTACATGGAAGGCTTTCACCGCCGCTACATCGTTTCGCGCAAGGTGTGCCGCTTCTGGGCCAACATGGTGCGCCAACTCGACATTGACCAGATCGTGCCGCAGCACGGCTCGCGCTTTGTCGGCAAACAGGCGGTTGAAGACTTCATCAGCTGGGTCGAAAGCCTGGAGTGCGGGGTCGATCTGATGACCCAGAACAACTACCAGATTCCGCGCTGACCGACTTTAGTAATCCGCAAGTCCTGGTTGTCCGACGAAAGGTGGGATGCGGCCAACCAGGCTTTCCAGCAGGACCAGTTCGACATCGCGGTGATTGCGCACTCGGGCCGCCAACAACGCCTGCTTTCCGGTAGTCGGCAGGAAAACCGGTCGGTCGTGGTGTTTCGTCCAGATACGTTCGATGGCCTCGGGCTGGCGCAGAGGGCGCACTTCCGCTTCGCCATAGCAGAGGCAGAAATAAACGCCTTTAGCCTCGGCCTCAATGTAGCAGCCTGTTCCGCGAATGCCGATGGTGGCGGTCGGCGTCTCGATCCGCTTCTCTCCTTTGCCAAAAACCGATAGCAGTTTTCCCGTCAGAATGCGCAGGCCATAGCGCAGCTTGTCGCCCGTCAGCGTTACGGACGAACGCTCGCGTAGCAGGTAAGCATCCTGCCCTACGACATAGACGGCTTCGCCATCGGTCCCCGTGCTGATCGTGTCTCCCGGTTGGATGCTTTGGCCAAGCCTGGCGGGGCGCCCATTGATGGTGACGGGGCCATGAAAGCGTACCAACCCGGCTTTTGCTTTTTCGTCGCCCCAGGCAGGACGAAATGAAAGCCAGGCTGGGATCAGGCTCCAGCCGAGAAGTTGTTTGATGGCGTTGCGTCTGTGCATATGGCTCACCGGCTTTCGAAGTCAGATCTGGCTGGCCTTGCGGCGAACGGCATCGACGTAGGCTAACGCATCCATCGCTTGCCCTTGGCTCTGGGCGCGCCAGATCGTTTCGCCCAGGCATTCGAGCAAGACGTGCTCGGCATCGTGCGGCTCCATGCGTGTGCGCAGGCTGTCGAAAGCCGCGCGAATCCCCGGTGGCTGGTCGATGCTCACCTGCTCGTGAATCGCCAGGTGCAGTGAGAGGTGCAGGAAGGGGTTCATCTCGCCACCCTCAGGAACCCAATCCTTGCTCAATGCCTTCTCGGCATCGACAAGAAGGGCGTGGTATTCCGGGTGGCGGGCAGCGATGTCCGCGGCGGTGACTTCGGCACCGACCAACGGTAGGCGTTCGACGTGTTTTCTCCAGGCATCGCAGAAAAACTGGCGGACCTGGTCGCGTGTGGGATTAAACATCTGGACTTTCGAAAAGTACGGTCAGGGCCGTATTGTGGAACAGGTGGTTGGCTTGGGCGGTGGGGACGATCTGTCCGGTACCGTAGGCGCCGATCAGCGGCACGCCGGGGAGACTTTCGACGAAAGCCTGGAGATCGCGATCCTCGTTGCCATAGAACAAGGGGCCGCGCCCGATGCAGGAAAACATCAGCCCGAATTTTGGCCTTTTTTGCCCGTGCACCGCAGCAGTCAGCGCGCTACGCATTTCGCTCTCGGCGTACAGCGGTTGGCGCATGCACCAGGTCAATTGGTCACCGGCTTCGATCTCGTCGGCGAGTGTCAGCGAGCCGTCGCCATTGATCGAGAGCAGGGAAATCGCTGGCAAACCTTCGCCTCGGCTCAAGGCGAGTGCATGCAAAGGCGGACGCTCGCGCACGTCGGGTGGCACAGCGCGCAGCAGGCTGTCGGCCGCTGCATGGCCGCCCAGGCGCTGCAGATCGTAGCCCGCACTGGTCTCGACGGTGTGGGCATCGCCAAGCGGACGCAAGCCGGGGCAGACGATGGGATGGGCATGCAGCCCATCAAGCAGTAAATCGGATTGGGCACTCGGATCGATGCGGCCGTGGCTCCAGGTTGTCGCCTCGCTATCGAGCAGGCCAGCGCGTGGCTGGTCGCTCTGCCAGTCGTAAGGTAGGCGGCTATGGCCGCTGAAGGACAAACGCAGGCCATTGCTGGTCGGCTTGCCGGCCGGCGGGCCGAGAACCAGCGCGGCCACCGCAGGTTGATCGGTGCGCCAGCCCGCTTCGGTGAACACGCCGCTGGCCGTGCACCCGGCAACCTGCAGGCAGCCAGCCGTGCGCGCGGCGGCGAGAACAGCCGCCTGCGCGTGGCGCTGGAAATCGCGGGTCAGGAACAAGAGAACGCTGGCCGCTTGCTCGAGTTCCGCTTTTTCCAGTGCCTGGCGAACGGCGATGGCGGCGAGTTCGGCCGCCACCTCGGGAGCAGAGGCCAGGCCGCTGGCGACCTTCATACTGTCTTCCCCTTGAAGCGGCAAAGGTCCACAACGACGCAACGTGCGCATTCCGGCTTGCGTGCCTTGCACACATAGCGGCCATGCAGGATCAGCCAGTGATGGGCATCCTTCTTGAATTCGTCAGGCGTCACACGCAACAGTTTCTGTTCGACTTCGAGCACCGTCTTGCCGGGCGCCAGCCCGGTCCGGTTGCCCAAGCGGAAGATGTGGGTGTCGACGGCAATGGTCGGCTGGCCGAAAGCGGTATTCAACACGACGTTTGCCGTCTTGCGTCCGACGCCAGGCAAGGCTTCCAGCGCCTCGCGCTGCTGCGGCACTTCGCCGCCGTATTGCTCGACCAGAATGCGGCAGGTGGCGATGACATTCCTGGCCTTGGTACGGTAGAGACCGATAGTCTTGATGTACTCGGTCAAACCTTCCTCGCCGAGCGCCAGCATGCTTGAGGCATCGGGAGCCAGCGGGAAAAGCCGGGCAGTGGCCTTGTTGACGCCAACGTCGGTGGCCTGCGCCGACAGGATCACCGCGATCAGCAACTGAAAGGGCGACGCATAATGAAGTTCGGTCGTCGGCGCGGGGTTGCTGTCACGCAAACGAGTGTAGAACTGCTCGATATCGATTTTTTTCACAGGCTTGATAGTAATCGGATTGTCACAGACAGCAGAATGCGCGATATTGCAAAAAACGCAATTTTACCTGACAGAGAGAGCGGGTTATTGATGACAAATCATCCCGAGAAGAACCAGATCGATCTGGCGCAACTGGTCGACGTCAATCCGGTGGCTACCATCGTCCTCGACGCCCAGCACCGCGTGTTGTACTGGAATCGGGCCTGCACGCAGCTTACCGCTCTTCCCGCCGGCGAAGTCGTCGGAACTACCCAACAATGGCGCGCCTTCTACGACAGGCCGCGGCCCATCATGGCCGATCTGATCATCGATGGCGCTTCGACCGAACACATCGCCAGCCTTTATCCCGGGAAATTCTGGCCTTCGGCGACCATCGAAGGTGCCATCGAAGCTGAAGACTTCTTTCCGGCATTCGGCGATGGAGGGCGCTGGCTACACCTGACGGCCATGGCGGTCCGCGATAACGCGGGTCAGGTGATCGGGGCGATTGAAACGATACTCGATGTGTCCGACAGGCGGCGTACCGAAGCCGCCTTGCGTGAGAGCGAAGCCTATCTGGCGCAAATCGTCGACGGTTCTTCGGTAGCGACACTGGTGATCGATGCCAAACACCGCGTCACGCACTGGAATCGGGCTTGCGAGGCGATGACCGGTGTTCCGTCCAGCGGCATTGTGGGCACCTCGGATCAGTGGCGGGCTTTTTACCCATCAAAGCGAGCCATCATGGCGGATTTGGTGCTGGAAGGGGCCAAGGAGGCGGATGTTGATCGTCTCTATCATGGCCGTTTTCGTCCGTCCCTGCTGGTGCCCGGCAGTTACGAAGCGGAAGATTTCTTCCCGCACTTCGGCGAAGGCGGGCGCTGGCTCTATTTCACGGCGGCACCACTCCGCAACGCGCAGGGTGAAGTGGTGGGGGCCATCGAAACCCTGCAGGATGTCACCGAGCGGCGCCTTGCAGAGGAAGCGCTGCGCGACAGCGAGGAACGCTATCGTCGCCTGAGCCAGGTCGACCCCCTGACCGGCTTGTTCAATTCACGGCTGCTGCACGAGCAGCTACAGGTGGAGTTGGAGCGGTCTGAACGCTACCATCGACCACTGTCGCTGATGATGCTCGACTGCGATCATTTCAAGCGGATCAATGACAGCTACGGGCACCTCGAAGGCGACCGCGTGCTGCAATGCTTGGCTCAGGTCATTCGCCAGACGCTGCGGAGCAGCGACCATGCTTATCGTTACGGTGGCGAAGAATTCGTCGTGTTGATGCCCGAGACAGGATTGTCAGCAGCAATGCACCTGGCTGAGCGGCTGCGCGAGGGATTCGCCGCCAACGTTCTGGAAACGGGAAGTGGTCAGCAACTGAGGTGCACCATCAGTATCGGCGTGGCGGAGATGATTCACGGCGAGGATGAGTTGTCGCTGCTACGCAGAGCCGACGATGCAGGGTACGAAGCCAAGCGGCGCGGCCGGAATTGCGTCGTGCTGGCGGAGGCAGCGCGCTAAAAACCACCGGGAATAGTAGATAATTCTAACTATGAATCGCGTGGATTTCCGCCCGCTGCTTGTGTTGGCAGCATTGATCGCAGTTGTTGTCTGGTTGACGCTTTCCGGGCGCGATGAACCGATCCCGTTGGGGGGTACGGGGCGCACCAGTGTCGTTCCAGCCGACGGCATGCAGCCTGTCCTGCCGCTCAAGCCTTTCGATGACCTTAATCCCGGGCAGGTGGCGCTGGGCGAGCAATTATTCAGCGACAGACGCCTTTCCGGCAATCTTACGGTTGCCTGCATATCCTGTCATGATCCGGCCAAAGGCGGGGTGGATGGCCTGCAGTTCTCGGCAGGGATCGGCGGTGCGATCGGCGGCATCAATGCGCCTTCGATCTTGAACGCTGGCTACAATCTGGCCCAATTCTGGGATGGGCGGGCATCCAGCCTGGAAATACAGGCAGCCGGACCGATTCACAATCCTTCGGAAATGGGTTCGAACTGGGAACAGGTGCTCAGTCGCTTGCGTGAGGACAAGGGATTGGTCGAGCGTTTTGCCAGAACTTACCCGGATGGCCTGACTGCCGACAATGTCGCCCACGCCATCGCAACCTACGAGCGCTTCCTGGTTACGGCCAACGGTCGTTTCGACCGCTATTTGAACGGTGAAAAACAACTGCTGACACCGATCGAAATCGACGGCTATCGGCGTTTCCGCGAATATGGTTGCGCCAGTTGCCATCAAGGCATGCTGCTCGGGGGCAACATGTTCCAGAAATTCGGAGTGATGGGCGACTACTTTGCCGGGCGGGACATTACCAAAGAAGATCTTGGCCGCTTCAACGTGACGCAACGCGAAGAAGATCGTCATGTCTTCAAGGTGCCCAGTCTGCGCAACGTCGAACTGACGGCACCTTATTTCCACGATGGTTCAGCGCCGACGCTTGAGTCAGCGGTCTCGATAATGGGGCGCTATCAGTTGGGGCGCGACCTGTCGGCACAGGATATCCAGGCGATCGTCGCCTTCCTGAAAACCTTGAGTGGCCCGGTGCCGCGAGCGGTGCAGCCATGAATGTCCGCTCAGGGGCGGTCGAACAGCGACGCCGGGTATTCGCCATTGCCGTATTCTCCGTCCTGATCAGCCTCCTGACATGGCTTTATATCCGGGCGGACCAGGCTTCACCGGAGCAACACTATCGTTACATGCTGACCCTGCGCCATGTGCAGGAGGCGGATATCGAGCTGAACTCCGCCATCGTGGCCAACTACGCCAATCTGCTGCAGAACTACGATGCGGTTCTTCGCCACTTGCAGGAAATCCGGGACGAGCGAGCCAATCTCTTGCTTCTTCCGCCGTCCTTGTCGACCTCGCACAAGCGGCAGTTGGGGCAAAAAATCGAGCAGTTGATCGCGGCGCAGAAGGCCAAGGAGAACGATGTCGATCGCTTCCAGCGAACGCATGCCATCCTGCGTAATTCCGAAGCATATTTTCCGCGGGTGGCGGAGGATCTACTGCTTCAGAAGAACGCGCATGGCGATCAGTTGCAGGCATTCATCCGCAAGGTTCTGCTCGTTTCCACAGGAAATCTTATCCAGTTGAACGAAAGTCTGCCGGAGGAGATTCGACAACTGCGTGCTTTGGCCTGGCGAGGTGAAAGTGCCCTATTGCTCAACCAGTTGCTGATCCATGCCGGGCTGATCGTCGAGCGTCGACCGGCTGTCGATGCCTTGGTCAGCGGTATCGTGACGGCACCGACCGGTTCGTTGGCAGAGGAAATCACCCATCTCTACATCCAGGCCCACGAGCAAGCCCAGCAGGCAGCTGCGACCTATCGCGGGCTGCTTTATGGCATATCGATGTTGTTGGCGCTCTACATGATTTATGCGGTTATCCGCATGCGCCAGGATGCGCAGGCACTGACACAGGCGCATGCCGACCTGGAGGAACGCTACGAGGCTCAGCGGCGAACCGAAGGAGAATTGGCGCTCTATGCCAACGTTTTCAGCAATGCAGCGGAGGGAATGACGATCACCGATGCCCGCGGGGTGATCGTGGCCGTCAATCCGACCTTCTGCCGAATTACCGGCTACGAGCCCATCGATGTCCTCGGCAAGAAACCCGGCATGCTCAGCTCCGGCCGCCAGTCCCGAGATTTCTATCAGGCCATGTGGAACGAGTTGCTCGACAAGGGGCACTGGCAGGGCGAAATCTGGAACCGGCGCAAGGATGGCGGCATTTATCCGGAGTGGCTGTCGATCTCTGCCGTCTACAGCGATGCATCCGAGGTGACTCACTACATCGGCGTTTTTCAGGATATTTCCGAGCGCAAGCAGAGTGAGGCGCGCATCCATCACCTGGCCCACCACGATGCGCTGACCGGGCTGCCCAATCGCCTGCTGCTGGAAGACCGCCTGAACCAGGGCATGCTCAAGTCGAAGCGGAACAAGAAATCGATGGCCGTCGTTTTCATCGACCTCGACCGTTTCAAGAACATCAACGATACGCTTGGCCATGAAATGGGCGACAAGCTACTGATTCAGGCGGCCCAGCGCGGCCTGGGTGTGTTGCGCGATACCGATACGCTGTCGCGCCAAGGAGGGGACGAGTTCGTTGCCGTCTTGCCCGAGCTGGAGCACCGGCAGGATGCGACGCATGTGGCCCGCAAGCTGCTGGCCGCCATCTGCCAACCCTACCAGTTGGCCGGGCACCAACTGACGGTTAGCGGTAGCGCCGGCATCGCGCTCTATCCGGACGATGGCGAAACGGTATCCGAGTTGCTGCGTAAAGCTGACGCCGCCATGTATCGCGCCAAGGATGAGGGGCGTAACACCTTCCGTTTCTTCTCGTCCGAGATCAATACGGCTTCGCTGGGCGAACTACTGCTGGAAAACGACCTGCGCGGTGCGCTGGAGCGAAACGAGCTCGTGCTGCATTATCAGCCGAAGATCGATGCTTCGACCGGCGAGATCGTCGGTGCCGAAGCCCTGATGCGTTGGCAGCATCGGGAGCAGGGCATCATTCCTCCCGGACGTTTCATTCCGCTGGCCGAGGAAAGCGGATTGATCGAAAAATTCGGCCAATGGGCCATCGAGAGCGTCTGTGCCCAACAGCGTCGCTGGCTCGATGCCGGGGTGCTGGCGGTGCCGATTGCCGTCAATATCTCGGCTAACCAATTCGCCCGTGCCGATTTTCCGAACATGGTTGCCCATTGCCTGGCCGAACACGGCATTCCGCCGCAGTTGCTTGAGCTGGAATTGACCGAATCCATGTTGATGCGTAATTCCAGCCACACCATCGAGGTTCTGCAGACACTGCGCAAGCTGCACATACAGTTGTCGATCGACGATTTCGGCACCGGCTATTCATCGCTGAGCTACCTGAAACAATTCCCGGTCCAGACCCTCAAGATCGACCGTTCCTTCGTTTGCGAGATTGACGAGCGCGGAGAGCGAGTACGCTTGGCATCGGCCATCATCGCCATGGCACACGAATTGGAAATGCAGGTTGTTGCCGAAGGGGTGGAAACCGAGGCACAACGCGACTACTTGCGCGAGCATGGTTGCGACCAGTTCCAGGGTTTCCTGTTCAGCCGGCCGCAGCCGGTCGAGGCCTTGGGCGAACTATTGGCCGGCCGTCGTCTTGAGGGACTGGACGGCTGAGCGTCGTCCCTTCGGTTGCAACAGGACAGGCTGCGGGGCCATCGCTTTTTCGGCCAACGCACGGGCCCGTAGTTGGCCGCAACCGCCATCCACATCCTGCCCGGCAGAATTACGCAGCTTGGTCAGGATACGGTGTCGATTCAGTTTCTCGGCCAGCGCGGCGATTTTTTCCGGTGCCGGGCGGCGATAGGGCAGGCCGTCGATACTGTTGAACGGAATCAGGTTCATCATCGCGTACTTGTCGGTGAGCAGGCGGACGATGCCGTCCATTTCCTCGTCGCTGTCGTTGATGCCTTCGATCAAGGTCCATTGATACTGGATCGGGTAGCCGGTGGTTCTGGCGTAAATTTCTGCCAATTCGACCAATTCGGCCGGATCGATGGGCGAGGCCTTGGGCAGTAATTCGGCCCGCAGGTCGGCGCGGGTCGAATGCAAGGAGACGGCAAGCGCCGGTTTGACCGACTGCTGCGGTAGACGCTCGAAAACGCGCAAATCTCCGACTGTGGAAAACACAAGATTCTTGTGCCCGATGTCGCCATAGGTGCCAAGCGTATCGATGGCTTCCAGCACGTTGTCGATGTTGTGCGACGGTTCGCCCATACCCATGAAGACGACGCGGCGCACCGGGCGGCGCTGGCGGGCGAGGGCGACCTGCGCCACCATTTCGCCGCTGCTCACCTGGCGCAACAGGCCACTCTTGCCGGTCATGCAGAAAACACAGCCGACCGCACAGCCCACCTGGGTGGAGATACAAACGCCCTCGCGTGGCAGCAACACACTTTCAACGGTTTGCCCGTCGCCCAGTTCGACCAGCAGGCGGGCCGAACCGTCTTCACCGGGGTGTTCCGAACGGACTCGAGCAAGGTTGGCAAGGTCGTTGCTCAGCGCCGGCAGGGCCTGGCGGATCGGCAGCGGCAGAAAATCCTGGGCGCGCTGACGTTTCGTACCGTGATCCAGGGCCTTGCCTTGCGTCCAGGCGCGCAGGATGCGCTCGGCGTGACAATCCTTGGCGCCGATCTCGTCCAGCGTCTGGCGTATGTGAGAGACTTGCAAGCTTAGACTGGGTGGCAGCCCGCCGTGCTGACCGGCGCGGGCGGCTTCGATTTGGCCCGTTCGGCGGCCTTGGCATCCATCCAGTTCTTCCAGGCGATCATGCAGCCGAGCAGGATGAAAGCGCCCGGCGGCAGCAGGGCGAGCAGGAAGCCGGGATAGCTCTCCGGCAGCAACTGGATAGGCTGTAGCGACGGGAAGACCATATCGATGCCGCCGAGCACAGTGCCGCTGCCCAGCAACTCGCGCATGGCGCCGAGAAGCGCAAGCGTCCACAGCATGCCGACGCCCATGAAGACGCCGTCGAAGGTTGAATGCAGCGGCGGGTTCTTGGCGGCGAAGGCTTCGACACGGGCAAGCACGATGCAGTTGGTGACGATCAGCGGAATGAAGATGCCGAGCACCAGGTAGAGTTCGTGCAAGTTGGCGTTGAACAGCAGATCGACCACCGTGACCAGTGCGGCGACGATCAGGATGAACACCGGGATGCGAATCTCGTGCGGAATCAGGTTGCGCAGCGAGGCGACGGCGAAATTGGACACCGCCATGACCAGGATGGTGGCCAGCGACAGCATGACGCCGTTGACCGCGTTGGTTGTCACGGCGAGCAGCGGGCACAACCCCAGTATTTGGGCGATCGAGGTGTTCTGCTTCCAGATGCCGTTGTGGGCAATGGTCTTGAATTCGTCACGGGTGATCATTTTCCGGCTCCCGTTGCGGCAAACAGCGAATCACGATTGGCGGCAAACCACTTGACCGCCTTGAATACGGCCTTGGACACGGCGCGTGGGGTGACGGTTGCGCCGGCGTAGTAATCGAGCGCGCCGCTATCCTTCTTGAGCTTCCAGTCCTTGTCGGCAAGCTTGTCGAGGGCCATGTCGTTGAACTGGGTGATCCACGGGCGGGCTTTGTTCTTGTCTTTCTTGATCTCGACATAGTCGCCCAGGCCCGGCGTTTCCTTGTGCTGGGTAACGCGCACGCCAGCGACGCGACCATCGGCACGCACGGCGAGAATCAGGCGCACCTTGCCGGCGTAGCCGTCCGGGGCGATTGCCTCGAACACGGCGGCGACCGGCTGGCCGCCCTTGCGGGCAATATAGACGGCACTTTCCTCGCCTAAACCGAGTTCGGCGGTCGGGGGCAGGGCCACGGCATCCTGCAGCAACTGGTTGTCGTAATCGTTGCGCGGCAGCACCTCGTCGACCAATTTCATCTTGGCTTCGGCTGCCGAGGCCTCAATGGCAGGTTTCGTCCAAAGGTAGGCGCCGGAGAGCAGTCCAGTGAAGATGATGACGAAAACGAAGAGAATGGCCGCCGTGCGGAAGGCCATGCCCTGGGCAGTAAAGGTCTTCGCTTCGCTCATGCCTTGTCCTTCATGCCGAAAATGGCCGGCTGGCTGAGGTAATCGATCAGCGGGGCACAGAGGTTCATCAGTAGCACGGCAAAGGCGACGCCATCCGGATAACCGCCAAAGACGCGGATGATGTAGGCGAGCAAGCCGGCACCGGCGCCAAAGATCAGCTTGCCGCGCGGCGTCGTGCAGCCGGAGACTGGATCGGTAGCGATGAAGAAAGCGCCGAGCATCGCACCGCCGGAAAGCAGGTGGAAGAGCGGGCTGGCGAACTGGGCCGGGTTGTACAGCCACAGGACACCGGAAATCAGCAGCAAAGCACCGAGGAAGGCGGCCGGCACCTGCCAGGTGATGATTTTGCGATGCCACAGCCACAGGCCACCCAGCAGGTAGCCGGCGGAGACCCACTCCCAGCCGCGGCCGGCAAAGTTGCCGTAAATGTCCTGGTTGGCCAGCAGGCTAGCGACATCGACATTCCCTTCGCCCAATTTCAGCGCCGTTTTCATCGCATCCAGCGGAGTAGCGCCGGAGAGTGCATCGACCCGCTGCATCCAGCCGAGGATGACGTTCATCTGGTCGACCAGGCCCAGTTTCAAGCCGACGCTCGGCCATTGCGACATCAGCGCCGGGAAGGAGACGATACACACGGCGAAGGCGACCATGGCCGGATTGAATGGGTTCTGGCCGAGGCCGCCGTACAGGTGTTTGGCGACGACAATGGCGAATACGGTGCCGGTCACCACCAACCACCACGGGGCGAGCGGCGGGAAGGTCAAGGCGATCAGCCAGCCGGTGACGATGGCCGAGCCGTCGGTCAGGAACATCAGCAAGGGTTTGCCGCGTATCTTCAACATCACGGCTTCGGCGGCCAGCGCAGCGAGCGTGGCGACCACGATCTGAACCAGGATGGCCGGGCCGACCAGGCTGGCGTAGGCAGCGATGCCCGGAATCAGGGCAACGCAGACCTGCGTCATGACCTGGCTGACGCTGGTGTCCTTGAGCAGGAAAGGAGCGGGTGCAAACATTATTCGTTCTTCTCGGCCGGCGGTGCGTCGGCAATGCCGGCCGCTTCACGGCGGGCATCGACTTCGGCGACTTCGCGCTGTTGTTCCGTGGTCAGGGCTTCGATGTTCTTCGGCTGGGCCGCTTCACGCTGCGCCTTGGCGCGGGCCATGGCGGCTTCGATAGCGGCCTTTTTTGCCTCTTTTTCACTGTCCACCGCAGCAGTCGTCTCGCTGACCGCCGGCGTGTCGGCGGTTGGTGCAGCGCCGCCTTCAGCGGCAGCGGCAGCCGCTTCCGCCGCCTTCTTGGCGGCTTGGGCGGCGGCGGCCTTGGCCAGCTTTTCGGCCTTCTCGGCTTTCTCGCGTTCCTCGCGGAACTGCTTGAATTCGAAGCGCGTCTTGGCCTGGTCGGCCGCCTTCTTCTCGCGCTCGCGTTCCCAGATCTCGCTCTTGGCGAAACGGAAGTACTGAACGAGCGGAATGCGTGAGGGGCAAACGAAAGAGCAGCAACCGCACTCGATGCAATCGAAGATGTGGTACTCCTGCGTCTTGCCGAAATTCTTCGCGCGGGCGAACCAGTACATCTCGAAGGGCTGCAGCTCGTGCGGGCAGGCGCGTGCGCAGGAGCCGCAGCGAATGCACGGCATCTCCGGTGCCTTGGGCGGGAACAGACGGTCGTTATGGGCGATCAGGCAATTGGTTGCCTTGACCACTGGCACGGTCGTTTCCGGTACCAGGAAGCCCATCATCGGGCCGCCCATGATGATGCCATCGGTATCCGGATGCGGCGTCGCCAGCTTGAGCAGCTCGTCCATCGGCGTACCGATCAGCACTTCGTAGTTGCGCGGGTGATGCACGTTGCCGGTGACGGTGACCAGACGCGACACCACCGGCTCGCCGCGCGCGATGGCGCGCCAGGCGGTGTAGGCGGTCGCAACGTTGAAGCACTGCACGCCGAGATCGGTCGAACGTTTGGCGGCCGGGACTTCCTTGCCGGTCAGCACGCGGATCAACTGCTTGGCACCGCCGGCGGGGTAGAGCGTCGGCACCTGGACGACCGCGAAATCCTCGCCGACCGCCTTGACGGCGGCACGCATGGCCTCGGCAGCTTCAGGCTTGTTGTCCTCGATGCCGATCAGCACCTTCTTCGGCTGCAGCAGATCGCGGAAGACGGCGATGCCACGTACGACCTCCTCGGCGCGTTCGCGCATCAGCAGGTCGTCGCAGGTGATGAAGGGCTCGCACTCAGCGCCGTTGATCACCAGTTCTTCCATCGGCACGGTCTTCGACGGCGTCAGCTTGCCGTGGGTCGGGAACACCGCGCCGCCCAGGCCGACGACGCCGGACTGTTGCAGGTATTCACGCACGGCTTCCGGCGTGGCGTTGGCATAGTCGAAAGGCTGGCGTTCGATCCATTCGTCCTTGCCGTCAGGCTCGATGACCACGCACAGGGCATCGAGGCCCGACGGGTGCGGCTGCACATGCATGCCAACGTCGAGCACGGTGCCCGAAGTCGGCGCATGGATGGCGGCTGAAATCCAACCGTCGGCCTCGCCGATCAACTGGCCCTTCAGCACCTTGTCGCCAACCTGTACGACCGGGCGCGGCGTGCCGCCGATGCTCTGGTGCAGGGGCACGACGAGGCGCGATGGCATCGGTGCGACGGCGATCGGCAGGGTGACCGATTGCGTCTTGTTGGTCGGCGGTTTGACGCCGCCCTTGAACTTGAACAGGTTCATCAGCATTACGCGGCCTCTTTGATTGGTGAGGCCTTGATCTCGACGACCGGATATTTCCACTTCCAGTTATCGATGTTTTGGGCGATCGGTTCCATGCGGATGCACTCGACCGGGCAGGGCGGCAGGCACAGTTCGCAGCCCGTGCATTGCTGGGCGATGATGGTGTGCATCTGCTTGGCGGCGCCGACGATGGCGTCGACCGGGCAGGCCTGAATGCACAAGGTGCAGCCGATGCAGGTGTTCTCGTCGATGATGGCGATCTGCTTCGGTTTTTCTTCAGCGTCGAGCGGTTTGACTTCGCGACCGAGCAGGTCGGCCAGACGCTGCACGCCTTCGACGCCGCCCGGCGGGCACTTGTTGATTTCCTCGCCGTTGGCGATGGCTTCGGCGTAGGGCTTGCAGCCCGGGTAGCCGCATTGTCCGCATTGGGTCTGCGGCAGAATGGCTTCGATTTTCTCGATCAGCGGGTCGCCTTCGACCTTGAATTTGATCGAGGCATAACCCAGGGCCGCGCCGAGCACGACGGCGCCCAGAGCCATGATGGCGATGGCAAGCAGCAGTTCCATTATTGGTATTTGTCCAGACCGGCGAAGCCCATGAAGGCCAGCGCCATCAGGCCGGCAGTCACCATGGCGATGGCTACGCCGCGGAAATAGAGCGGCACTTCGGCACCTTCGATGCGCTCGCGGATGCCGGCGAAGAGGATCAGGACCAGCGAGAAGCCGACGGCGCTACCGGCACCGAACAGCAGCGATTCGACAAAGTTGTAGCCGTTGGCGATGTTGAGCAATGGCACGCCGAGCACGGCGCAGTTGGTGGTGATCAGCGGCAGATAGATGCCCAGCGTTTGCTGCAGTGCCGGCGAGGTCTTGGCGATGACCATCTCGGTCAGCTGCACGATGGCCGCGATGGTGACGATGAAGGAGAGGGTGCGCAGATATTCCAGCCCGAACGGCATCAACAGGTAATGGTCGATGATGTAGCTCGCCCCGGTCGCCATGGTCAGCACGAAGGTGGTGGCGGCGCCCATGCCATAGGCGGTTTCCAGCTTCTTGGATACGCCCATGAAGGGGCAGAGACCGAGGATTTTCACCAGGACGACGTTGTTGACCAGCACAGCGCCGACGAGGATAAATAAGTAATGGCTCATATACGGGCTTAAAGTTAAGGCTCGTATTATCCGGCTTTGGCATAAGCCGGACAACCGAGCCTCCTTATGGGCTTATTGGTTTTTGCGCATCATTTTAGCGAGCGTGTCCGCCACTTCGCTGACCAGATCGGGGCCGCGGTAGATGAAACCGCTGTAGAACTGCACCAGCGAGGCACCGGCCTTGATCTTCTCGGCAGCGTCCTCGCCGCCCATGATGCCGCCGACGCCGATGATCGGCAGTTCGCCGGCCAACGCGGTGGACAGCTTCTTCAGTACTGCGGTGGACTTGGTAAAAACCGGTTTTCCCGAGAGGCCGCCGGTTTCGTCGGCATTGGGCAGGCCTTCGACGCCTTCGCGCGACAAGGTGGTGTTGGTGGCGATCACCGCATCGAAGCGGTGGCGGCGCAGCGCATCGGCGATGGCGGTGATCTGCGTGTCGTCGAGATCGGGGGCGATCTTCAACGCCATCGGCACGTACTTGCCGTTCTTGTCGGCCAGTTCCAGCTGGCGGGCCTTCAACTGCGCGAGCAGGTCGTCGAGCGCCTCGTCCTTCTGCAATTCGCGCAGATTCTTGGTGTTCGGCGACGAGATATTGACCGTGACGTAGCTGGCGTCGTTATAGACCTTGTCCAGGCAGATCAGGTAGTCATCGGCCGCCTTTTCGATCGGCGTGGTGGCGTTCTTGCCGATGTTGATGCCGAGGATGCCACCCTTTTTCGGGAATTCGGCCGCACGGACATTCTCCAGCAGCTTGTCGACGCCGGCATTGTTGAAGCCCATGCGGTTGATGATGCCTTGCGCTTCCGGGATGCGGAACAGACGCGGTTTCGGGTTGCCGTCCTGCGGGCGCGGCGTGATCGTGCCGATTTCGATGAAGCCGAAGCCGAGTTTAGCCAAGCCGTCGATGTGGTCGCCGTTCTTGTCCAGTCCGGCGGCCAGGCCGACCGGGTTGGGAAACTTCAGGCCCATGACCTCGACCGGGCAAGGTGCTACCGGTTTTGCCATCAAACAGGCGGCGCGATCAATGCCCAGCATGCCGATGCCGTGCGCGGTTTCGGCATCGAGGGAGAAAAAGAATTTACGGATGAGTGGATAGAGCATAGTGGGCGCGATTTTACCGCATTGCAGCATGGCTTTCCTGACGGTTAACCGCAGTTTTCTTGATCTGGGTGGCTATTTTTGAGCCCTGGATGCTCGTCATAATGGCCCATCCTCTCGTTCAGGCTCTCCATGGAAAATTTTTCCGCCTTCGTCGTTGCCCGTGCCCTGCATGTTTTCGGTGTCGTGTTGTGGATCGGCGGTGTCGCCTTCGTCACGTTGGTCCTGCTGCCGGCCTTGCGCCGACTGGACAAGCCGGGCGAGCGGCTGGCACTGTTCGAGGCGCTGGAAGGGCGTTTCTCGCTGCAGGCCAAGTTCACGACCTTGCTGACGGGGCTATCCGGCTTCTATATGCTGCATTTCCTGCATGCCTGGGAGCGTTACCAGCAGCCGCAATTCTGGTGGATACATCTGATGACCGTGGTCTGGTTGTTGTTCACGCTGGTGCTCTTCGTCTTCGAGCCGCTCTTCCTGCACCGCTGGTTTCACCAATTGGCCGAGCGCGATGACGATCGTGCTTTCCGTCTGGTTCAGCGCATGCACGTCATCCTGCTCTCGCTCAGCCTCATTGCGGTGCTCGGAGGTGTGGCGGGGGCGCATGGCGGTCTTAACTTTTGATACAACTTGTAACCGCCGAAAGGACGATGGGCGGCTAAACTAGCGCCCATGCTCTCCCGTCGCCCATTGTCATTGCTGCTTGCCGGCCTGGTCTTCGCCACGCCGGCCTTGCCTTTCGATCCGCTTGGCACCGAGGCGATGACGCCGTTGAAGGTTTCGCCGCGCCTGTCGGCACGCGTCGGCGAAGCACCGTGCACGACGCAGTTGCCGGAACAACTGGCGGCCATCGATGCGGTCGATCTCGCCTTGTGCAATCACCCGCAGACGCGCGAGGTGTGGGCTGCGGCACGTGCCCAGGCGGCGCTGGTCGGCGTGGCGCGCGGCGCCTGGTTGCCCAATCTGAACGGCACGGGCACAGTATCGCGCGTGGTCACGGAAAACGATGCCTACGGCAAGAACTCTGCGGCATTGACGCTTTCTTGGCTGTTGCTCGATTTCGGTCAGCGTTCGGCCAATATCGAGAACGCGCAGCAATTGCTTGCTGCTGCTGCAGCGACGCAGGATGCGACGGTGCAAAGCCTTTTCCTGGCTGCGTTGCAGTCCTACTACAACGCCCAGGCCACGCGCTCGGCGGTGAGCGCGGCGCAGTCGGCCGAACGCTCGGCACAGGAAGCCTACAACGCGGCCCAGTTGCGCTACAGCGTCGGCGTGGCCACGCCGGCCGACCGCTTGCAGGCGCAGACGGCGCTGTCGCAGGCGACGCTCAACCGGATCAAGGCCGAAGGCGAAGCACGCAATGCGTTCGGCACGCTGGCCAATGCGCTGGGATTGAATGCGCAAACCCGCATTGCGCTGGCCCCGGCGCCGGTGCTGCCTGCGGAAGTCAGCTTTCAGAAAGACGTCGATGCGCTGATCGCCGACGCCCAGCAGCGCCGGCCTGACCTGAAAGCGGCCGAGGCTCAGGTCAAGGCAGCCGAAGCCGGCGTCGATGTGGCGCGCGGTCAGGGGTTGCCCACCTTGTCGCTCGGCGCCGGCCCGACCTGGCAAGAGACGGACAACGTGATCGCCCGCGGCAGCAGCGCCGGCCTGACGTTGAACGTGCCGATCTTCTCCGGCTTCGATACCACCTACCGCGTGCGTTCGGCAGCGGCCCAGGTCGATGTCAAAGTCGCCCAGCGCGACCGTATTCGCAATCAGGTGGCGCTCGATGTCTGGAAGGCCTACCAGAGCCTGACCACCGCCACGCAGAGCCTGAAAACCACGGCCGATCTGGTAGCCAGCGCCGAGGAGTCGGAGCGCGTGGCGCTCGGCCGCTACAAGGCCGGTGTCGGCACCGTGCTCGATCTGCTGTCGGCGCAAAGTGCGCTGGCCAGCGCCCGCCTGCAACGCATTCAGGCGGAACTCGACTGGAATGTCTATCGCGCCACCCTGGCCCAGTCCATGGGGGCGCTCGATTACACGCTGCTGCAAGGGGCGGCGGAAGGAAGACCATGAAATTCGGCAAGCTCATTCTCGGCACGACCGTGGCCGCCGCGCTGATCGGCGGCGGGGCGTGGTACCTCAATCAGCGTGCGGCGCAGAACCCGGAAACCCGCTACAAGTTCGCGACTGCCGAGAAGGGCGACGTGACGCAGACCGTCTCGGCCAATGGCACGCTGACGCCGCTGGTGCTGGTCAATGTCGGTACGCAGGTCTCCGGCACGGTGCGCAAGCTCTACGTCGATTTCAACTCCAAGGTTCAGGCCGGGCAAAAGCTGCTCGAACTCGACCAGTCGCTGTTGCAGACCGTGGCCCGGCAGAGCGCGGCCAATGTGGTTAACGTGGCGGCTTCGGTCGATCTGGCCAAGGCCAACGAAGCGCGCATGAAGGCGCTGCTCGAAAAGGAATACATCTCGCGCCAGGACTACGACCAGGCAGTGCAGAACCTCAAGTCGACCCAGGCCCAACTGGCCCAGGCCAAGGCGGCGGCCGACAAGGATCAGGTCAATCTGGGCTATTCGGTCATCACCTCGCCGGTGGCGGGTGTTGTCGTGGCTCGCTTGGTCGATATCGGCCAGACCGTGGCCGCCAGCTTCCAGACGCCGGTGCTGATCCAGATCGCGCAGGATCTGACCAAGATGGCCATCGACACCAGCTTCGCCGAGGCCGACATCGGCAACATCAAGGAAGGCATGAAGGTGCGCTTCACGGTCGATGCCTTCCCGAGCCGCAGCTTTGGCGGCGTCGTGCAGCAGATTCGCCTGAACCCGACCAACCAGCAGAACGTCGTCACCTACAACGTGCGCATCAATGTCGATAACCCCGACCTGATCCTGCTGCCGGGCATGACGGCCTACGTCAGCATCGGCGTGCAGAAACGCGAAGGCGCACTGCTCGTGCCCAATTCGGCATTGCGCTTCAAGCCGAGCGATCCGGCGGAGAAGAAGGATGCCGATACCGCCAAGGGCGGGCCGGGCATGATGGGCCCACCGGGCGGCCAGCCGCCCAAAGGCAAGAAGCGCGATGGCCAGAGCGGCACGGTTTACGTGGTCACTGGCGGCGAGTTGAAGCCGGTTTCCGTGCAACTCGGCATCACCGACAACCGCAACACCGAGATCGTCGGCGGCGAGTTGAAGGAAGGCGACCGCGTCGTCACCGGCGAGAACAGCAACGGCGACAAGAAGCCGTCGTCGGTTGGCATGCGGATGTTCTGATGACGGAGGCGGTCATCCGCGTTGCCGGGCTGGGCAAGTCGTACGAGACGGCGGCTGGCTTGTTTCCGGCGCTCAAGGGCGTCGATCTGGCCATTTACCCCGGCGAGTACATCGCCATCATGGGGCCGTCCGGCTCGGGCAAATCGACCTTCATGAACCTGCTCGGCTGTCTCGATACGCCGAGCAGCGGCGATTACTTCCTGGCCGGCGAGAACGTCGCGCACATGGAAAGCGACGCGCTGGCGCGCCTGCGCAACCGCACGCTGGGCTTCGTCTTCCAGGGCTTCAACCTGCTACCGCGCATGAGCCTGCAGGACAATGTCGCCTTGCCTTTGGTCTATGCCGGCGTGGACAAACAAACGCGGCGCGAGCGGGCGCGCGAGCTGCTCGACAAGGTCGGCCTGGGTAAATACGCCGAGTCGCTGCCCAACCGAATTTCCGGTGGCCAGCAGCAGCGGGTGGCCATTGCCCGTGCACTGGTCAACAAGCCGCATCTGATCCTGGCCGATGAGCCGACCGGCAACCTCGACAGCCACACCAGCGAAGAAATCATGCGCCTCTTTGGCGAACTGAACGCCGAGGGCATCACGATCGTGCTGGTCACTCATGAGCCGGATATTGCCGCCCACTGCAAGCGCCAGGTGCGCTTCCGCGATGGGGAAGTAGTCAGCGATCAGTTGACGGGGGCGGCGGCATGAGGCAAGTGGCCAAACCTCTCGTGATTCCCGCGCAGGCGGGAATCCAGGCTCACGAACATTGCTGGGTTCCCGACTACGCGGGAAAGACAAACCAAAGGAATGCCCTCTGCTGCGGTGCACCGGCCAAAATGGGCAAAAACCGGGAGGCCGCATGCTGAAGGCCATGTTCGGCGAAGCCTGGGTGGCAATGGGCGCCAACCGCCTGCGCACGGCGCTGACCATGCTCGGCATGGTGATCGGCGTCGGCGCCGTGGTCATCATGATGGCCATCGGCCAAGGCGCGCAGTACGCCGTGCAGCAGACCATCAGCACCATGGGTTCCAATCTGTTCATCGTGCTATCCGGCTCCTTCACCACGGCCGGTGTGCGCAGCGGCGCGGCCGGGGCACCGACGCTGAATGTGGGCGACGCCAACGCCATCGCCGAACTCGACGGCGTGGTCAATGTGGCGCCGACGCACCAGGGGACACGCCAGCTGGTCTATGGTTCGCAGAACTGGAGTTCGCAGGTGATTGGCACCACGCCCGAGTACATCGAGGCGCGCGCCTGGAGCATCGTCAATGGCGCCGGCTTCGGCGATTCCGACGTGCGCTCGGCCACTCGCGTCGCGCTGATCGGCAAGACCGTCGCCGAAAACCTGTTCAACGGCGAAGATCCGGTCGGCAAGACCATGCGCATCCAGCAGAACCCTTTCTTGGTCATCGGCGTGCTCGGCAGCAAGGGGCAAAGCCTGGACGGGCGCGACCAGGACGACACCGTGATCATTCCGCTGAGCACCGCGCAGCGCAAGGTGTTCGGCACGCCTTTCCTCGGTTCGGTGCGCATGATCATGGTCCAGGCCGAGTCGGCCGAAGGCATGCCGCGCGTGATGGACAGCACGACCTCGCTGCTGCGCCAGCGCCACCGCCTGCGCGACGACATGCCGGACGACTTCTTCATGCGCAACCTGTCGGCCGCCGCCGATTCCGAGGCGCAGACGACGCGCACCATGTCCATCCTGCTCGGCGCCATCGCCTCGATCTCGCTGCTGGTCGGCGGCATCGGCATCATGAATATCATGCTGGTGTCGGTCACCGAGCGCACCCGCGAAATCGGCATCCGCATGGCCATCGGCGCGCGGCAGAAAGACATCCTGACCCAGTTCCTGCTCGAGGCCGTGATGATCTCCTTCGCCGGCTGCCTGATCGGCCTGCTGCTCGGCCTGGGCATCGCGCTCGCCATCAACGTGTTGACCGGCATGGTCATCGTCATCTCGGGCAGTGCGGCGCTCGTTGCCTTCGTGGTGGCGGCCGGCGTCGGCATCTTCTTCGGCTGGTACCCGGCACGCAAGGCGGCGCGGCTCGATCCGATCGAGGCGCTGCGCTACCAGTGAGCGCGGGCTTTTCTTGAGCTAAACCATGTTGTTGGGCAGGCGAGGGCGTTATCCTCGGCGCTCGCCTTCAACCAGTTGTCCGATGATTCAAAGCCCGTTACGCCGCCGTCTTATGCTTTCTGCCGGTTTGTTGCCCCTGTTGCGGCCTGCGCTGGCAGCGAGCGGGCGCGTCGTCATCGTCGGTGGCGGCTGGGGCGGGCTGACGGTGGCGCGGCAACTGCGCCATCTGGCCCCCCAACTTGAGATCACCCTGCTGGATCGGGCGCCGGCCTTCATGTCCTTCGCCTTGAGCAATCGCTGGCTGGTCGAGCCGGGCGCGCCAGCCTGGGCGCGGCACGGCTACGCCCAACTCGCCGGCCGTTTCGGCTATCGCTACGTGCAGGCCGAAGTGGATGGCATCGATCCCGCGCGGCGCACCGTCGCCAGCAGTGCCGGCCAGTTCGGCTACGACTGGCTGGTGCTGGCCCCCGGTATCCGCGAAAACTGGTCGGCCTGGCAGGTCGATGACCCCAAGGCCGTGGCTGAATTGCGGGGCCGTTACAGCGGCGCCATGCTCAGCGCGGCCGACCTGCCTGCGCTCAAGCAGCGACTGGCCAACTTCAAGGGCGGCGACCTGCTGCTGACCATTCCGCCGGCACCGTACCGTTGCCCGCCGGCGCCCTACGAGCGGGCCATGTTCATTGCCTGGTGGCTGAAGACACAGAGGATTCCCGGCAAGCTGATCGTCGCCGACCCCAATCCGATGATGCCGGCCTTCCGCGACATCCTGCTCAGCCGTTTCAAGGATCAGGTGACCTATCTGGACCATGCCAAGATCCGCAGCATCGACCTGGCACGGCAAACGGTCAGTACCGACATCGACGACATCCGCTTCGACGACGCCTTGCTCTGCCCGCCGCAACAGGCGGCCGATCTGCTTTGGCAAGCTGGTTTGATCCGGAAGGAAGAGGGCGGCAAAGCGAGCGGCTGGGCGGCCCAGGGAGCGAGCGATTTTCGCAGCGCTGCCGTACCGGGCGTGTTCATCATCGGCGACGCCGCCGGCCTGGTTTCGCCGCAGTTCGGCTACTACCCGAAGACCGGCCAGGTCGCCAACCGCATGGGCCACGCCGTGGCCCGCCAGATCGCCGCCGAAGCCGGCGGCCAGGTGCTGGAGAGTCTGTTGCCGGAAAGCGTCTGCTACGTCACCAGTAGCGTCGAGCCGGAAGAAAGCGTGCGCATCGACACCAGCTACCGCGACCGCGGCGATGGCTTCCTCATCCAGACCGTCAAGCAGACGCGCAATCCCAATCCGGCCGGCGAGGATGCGGCGTGGGCAGCAGGTATTTACCGAGATTTCCTGTAGAACTGATTCGTCAGGTCGCGAGAGCGGGGATCGATGCTACTCTTTGTTCCTATCCAGCCACGGGCTAAAGCTAAGTTTCTGTCGCTTTTACCCACGTCCGGGCATCCGTTAGGCAGTCGAACAGCATGACGGGCATGTAGCTACTGGCCAATTCGACGATCCGGCGCAAGGTAGCGTGAATCTCCCGGTCAGCAGCAACAAATGCAGCGACAAAGCGCGGGTTGAATGTCGAAGCGCCGATCGCCGATGCGACCGCTTCTTCGATGGCGCTGCTGCTCAGATTAAGCGCCCGACAGTCGCTGAAGTCATTGATCACATACCGGAGTATTTCGAAATTCGGTGCGGCATTGACGTGTTCCACGGCCTTGGCAAACTCGTGGCCGCTGACCTCGCCGGTGTATTTCTTGTAAACACCCTGGGTTTCCCAATGAATCGTGTAAGGCAAGTCTCAACTGCTCCGAATAAGTGGTTGGTCAGAAGTTGGCTACAGTGACGAAGATGTCAGGAAAATCCTAGGCCTTTTTCATGGAGATCGATGGGTTAGGTTGACTTAGCCCTTAAGGATACGCCTCGAGAATCTTCCATGCATACATCAGGCTGCTTTCGGTGAATTCCTCTTTCGTTTCAATATCCTTCCACCAGACCAGGCGCCTGCTGTCGAGGCCAAGATATTGCCATTGCCTTTGCTCGCCAGAGCACAGTTCTATTCGATATACAGTGTTGATAACCAATTCGGGCATAACTGCGGGGGCCTGATTCGCTGACTGGAATACAAGATATCGGGGTTTTCGGATGGCAGCCACCGACTCCAAAAAAAGACCGGCATCAAGCCGGCCAAAACCACTGGGAGAGTGGAGGTTTACTTCACGGACAGAATCCAGGTGACCAGTTTCTTGGCTTCTTCCGGGGTCACGTTGTTCGGCGGCATGGGAATTTCGCCCCAGACGCCCTTGCCACCGGTCTTCACCTTGGCGGCGAGTTTGTCGGCTGCGCCTGCATTGCCTTTGTACTTGGCGGCAACATCCTTGTAGGACGGTCCGACCAGCTTCTTGTCGAGGGCGTGGCAGGACATGCAGTTCTTGGCCTTGGCGAGCGCCTCGTCGGCCATCGCCTGCCCGGAGGCGGCGAAGCCGGCAACGACCAGGGCGGCAACATATACAGCTTTTTTCATCCGATTGATCCTCTTCGAGTTAATGCGAGGCCGTAATGTCTCGTTTGCAGTTTTTTGGGCTTTGATCGGAATCAAAAACCCGGAAAAGCTCGTAAATACGCGGTTTGCCGCGAGGTCTGGAATTGACGAGTATCAATTCCGCTTGTTCGCCTATTGCGACAGGCGCTCAAAGAGCTTGACCGTCGTGTCGACGCTGCGCAGCAAGCGTTCGCCTTCGGCCAGCACCAGACGGCTGTGTTTGACCTTGCCGGAGTAGGACAAATCGGGGCACAGCGAGCGAACGAAGCGTTGCCACTGCTGTGTCACCACTTCGAGTTGCGCTTCGATTTCCGGATGTCCGCGCCCGACACTGGCGAGAACCTTCAGGTTGCTCTCGAACTCCTCGCAGCAGGGGGGCGAGAGACTGGCGACGGCGATATGCAGTTGGCCCCAGTCGCGGAACAGGAAGAACTTGCCGATACGCTGCGACAGCATGCGGTTGCGGCCGGCCGTATTGACGTAGTGAGCCTGCGGCAAGCCACTTGAATGTGAGGCTTCCGCCGTCAGTCCGTCGGCGAGTTCGAGGATTTTCTCGCTGAGATTGAAGATATGCTCGGCGTGTTCGGCATCTTCCCGGCAGAGGGCGTCCAGATAGTCAGGCCAGACTGCCTTGAGGGCAGACAGGTGGGTCTTCAGGGCCGGTTCCAGAGCGAAACGCTCCAGCCGGTCGAGATTGCGGATGAACTCCTTTTCGTACTGCCGCATGTTGATCCGTGCCCGGGCCGGGCCGATTCCGGAGACCAGGCTGCCCCAGGCCAGCGCCAGCCGTTGCGACAGGACGCGCAGGCGACCGCACATATTGACCAGTGCGCCGGCCGTAGGCGGCTTGGCTGGGTCGGCGCCGTCGCCTTTGCGCTTGCGCTGGAAGTTCAGGCGTTGTCTCTGCTGGCCGCCGGTGGTGTCGAGAACAGCAGCGTTCTGGATGTGGATGTAACGCCCGTCGACCACGATGACGCCCTGGTCGCTCAGCTCGCGCAGGTTGCGCGAGAGCGATTCCGGAGTCATGCCGATGCGGGCGGCGATGACCTTCTTGCTGGCCTTCAGCGTAACGGTCGTTTCGCCGGCCAGGCTGGAGCGATCGCCGGCCAGTTCGAGCAGATAGTCGAGCAGGCGCTGGGTGCCGGTCAGGCCATAGTGATAGACCGTGGCGTCGAATTCGGTGGCGCATTGATGGCGCGCCAGTGCCGTGATGATGCGGTGGCTCAGTTCGTGACTGCTTTGCATCGCCTCGCGCAACCGGCGCAGGTCGATGGCGACGAGCAGGCTGAGCTTGATACTCGTGCAGCTCGACAGATAGTGGCTGGCCCCGAATATTTCGCCGGGGCTGAGCAATTGCTCTGTTTGCAACAGTTCGACCACGCGAAGGGCGCCGCCCGGCATCTGGGCCACGCGTTTGACGGTGCCTGAAAACAGGATGTAGGCCTCGCGAATGGGGGCGCCCGCGGCATACAGGCTTTCGTTGGCGGCGAGTTCGACCAGACGGCTGGCGCCGATCAGGCTGTCGAGCACGGCCGGCGGCAGACCGCCCAGCAGTTGGCTGCCGGACAGCAGCTCGCGTTGGGCGCGCTGTGGGTCGTGGAAACGGGCGTTCAATTCAGTCAATCCTTGCAAACTCGCGATGGGGGGATGCTAAGGAAAAGCACCGAGGGGGATAACTCTTCTCAAGAACGAGAGATCCCCCTCCTTTCGGCTTAATAGACGTCGTGCTGCGTATTGAAGACGTTGAACTTGCCGGTCGGCGTGACCAGTCGCTTGTCACGGATGACGGCCTTCAGCTTGCGCGTCTTGTCGTCGACCACGACGATGGCCGATTCCTGATCCTTGCCGTTCCACACCGAGAACCAGACCTCGTCGCCTGCCTTGTTGTACTCCGGCTGGACGATACGCTTCGGACCCTCCTTGACGCCGGACCACTCGCCAATCGGGATCAGCTCATAGCCCTTGTCGAGATTGTTGACGTCATAGACGGCGACCGACTGGCTGATGTTCGCCTCCGGGTTCAGCGTGGTGTCCACCCACAGGTTCTTGGATTTCGGATGGGTCTTCAGGAACAGCGAACCGCCGCCCAGGCCCTTCAGGGTGCGGACGACCTTCCAGGCGTTGTCCGGGTGCTTCTTCGGATCGGTGCCGATCAGCGAGATGGTTTCGTCGCCCAGGTGGCCGGTTGCCCAGACCGGGCCGAACTTCGGATCGACGAAGTTGGCGCCGCGGCCCGGGTGCGGTGTCTTGCCGACCTCGACCAGCTTCTCCAGCTTGCCTTCCTTGGTGTCGATGACCGCGATCTTGTTGGAGGCGTTGGCCGCATCCATGAAGTAGCGGTGCGACGACTCGAAACCGCCGTCATGCAGGAAAGGTGCGGCTTCGATCATCTTGATCCTGAGGTTCTTCAGGTCGCGGTAATCGACCGAATAGACCATGCCCGTTTCCTTCACGTTCAGGAAGAATTCCGGGTTGTAGTGCGAGGCGACGATGGCGGCGACGCGCGGCTCCGGGTGGTATTCCTGGGTGTCGACGGTCATGCCGCGGGTCGGCACGATCTTGCGCGGCTTCAGTGTGTCGCCGTCCATGATCACGGCCTGGGGCGGCCAGTAGGTGCCGGCAATGGCGTACTTGTCCTCGAAGCCCTTGGCCTTCGAGCTTTCGACCGAGCGGGCTTCCATGCCGACCTTGATTTCGGCGACGGTGTCCGGCTTTTCCATCCACAGGTCGATCAGGTTGATCTTGGCATCGCGGCCGATCACGAACAGATAGCGGCCGGAAGCCGACATGCGCGAGATGTGCACCGCGTAGCCGGTCTTCAGGATGCTGACGATCTTCTTGGAATCGCCGTCGATCAGGGCGATTTCGCCAGCATCGCGTAGCGTGACCGAGAACAGGTTCTCCAGGTTGAGGTCGTTCATCTTCTTCTTCGGCCGCTTGTCGACCGGGACGATGACCTTCCACGAAGCTTCCATGTCCTTCAGGCCGTACTCGGGCGGCGCCGGCGGCGTCTGCTGGACGTAGCGGGCCATCAGGTCGACTTCGTCATCGGACAGCACGCCGGAGGTCCCCCAGTTTGGCATGCCGCCGGCCGAGCCGTACTTGATGAAGACCTTCAGGTAGTCCATGCCCTTGTCGAGGGTGATGTCCGGGGTCAGCGGCTTGCCGGTGGCCCCCTTGCGCAGCACGCCGTGGCAGCCGGCACAGCGCTCGAAGTAGATGCGCTTGGCCTTTTCGAACTCGGCCTCCGTCATCTTCGGCGCCTTCGGGTTGATGTCCTGGTGCATCGGCACGCCCGCCAGCGGCGAGCCGCCACCGGCCTGATAATCGCGCATGGTGCCGCTGCCATGCTCGGCCGGCGTTTCGGCATAAGCCGAACCGAGCAGCAAGGCCATCAGCGGCAGGGCAAACAGACTGCCTCTTTTGAATTTTTTCGAAATCATGACTCCCTTAACCCTCTCTCAAAAATGAACAAGGAAGCGCACTGTCGCAAGCGTGAAATTCGCTTCTTTGACCGAAATCAAGGGGGCAGGAGAGGGCCTGTTTATGCGGATTTCGCGCCTTGCAGCTATTGATAAGCATCAAGCCGGCGCTTTTTGCCTGCTGCGGTGCACTGCCCATTTTCGGGAAAAACCGAAGACGTGAACGCCGAGGTGCAAGGCTAATCAACGGTCAGGTTGATGCGCTGATATCGGTGTTCAGTCGTGCGACGAGCGGAGATAAGAGAGGCGCGACGATTCATTGCCGTGCCAGGGTGAAAAAGCCGATTTTTCGAGGCATTCAAGGCCGCAAAGATGCCTTGTGCGTGAAATATTTGGTTCGGTTAGCCGCTCGACTCGCATAAGATAACGCTGATAAAAATAAATCGATTTGGCGCGTGACGAGAATGGCAGATTGTTCTTCCCCGGAGTGTTTTTCCTCCACAAAACCCGTTGAATACAGTTCGCTGACGGCCCAGGAGCAGGCGGCGATCCTGCAGTTGCAACAGGACATCCTGTTGTCCGTGGCTCGCGGCGGTGAGGCGATCGAGATCATCGATCAGGTTTGCCGGCTTGAAGAGCGGCTGCTGCCCAATTCGGTCGGGTCGGTGATGTTGCTCGACGAGGCCGGGCAATGCCTCAATGTCTTCGCTGCGCCGAGCGTTCCGCCGGAGGGCAAGGCACGGTTGAACGGCTTGCGGCCGGGGCCGGCGGCCGGTTCTTGCGGCAATGCGGTCTATCGCGGCGAAGCGCAGTTCGTGCACAACACCTTTACCGATCCGCGCTGGGAAAACCTGCGTCAGCTTGCCTACGATTTCAACCTGTGTTCCTGCTGGTCGATGCCTATCGTTGCCAACGGCAAGATCATCGGGACCTTTGCGCTGTCCAGTTTCGAGCATCGCTCGCCGAGCGATTTTCACCGCAAACTGCTCGAAATCGGCACGTCCATCGTCGGCATCGTTCTCGAGCGGCGCAAGGCCGAGGAGTCGATCCGGCTCTATGAGAAGGCGTTTGCCAGCACCGACGAGGGGGTGATGATCACCGATGCCGAGCGCAAGATCGTTTCGGTCAATCCGGCGTTTTGCAGCGTGTTCGGTTACCTGCCAGGCGAGGTGGTGGGCGGCAATCCGAAGATGCTGGCATCGGGTCGGCATGATGCCGGCTACTACGCAGCGATGTGGGATGCGATCAACGCGACGGGCCATTGGCACGGCGAGATCTGGAACAAGCGCAAAAATGGCGAAGTGTTCCCCGAGTGGCTGGCGATTTCGGCAGTCAAGGATACGGCCGGGACGGTTACGCATTATCTCGGCATCTTCACCGACATCAGCGAGCGCAAGCGGGTCGAAGAAGAGCTGCGGCGGCACCGCGAGCATCTCGAGGAGCTGATCGAGCAGCGTACCGAGGAACTCTCGCTGGCCAAGCAGGCCGCGGAGTCGGCCAGCATCAGCAAGAGTGCCTTCCTGGCCAACATGAGCCATGAAATCCGCACGCCCTTGAGCGCCATTCTCGGCATGAACCATCTGGTGCGCCGTTCCGGCGTCACGCCCGAGCAGGCCAAGCATCTGGCCAAGGTCGATGCGGCCGGGCAGCATTTGCTCGAGGTGATCAACGCCATTCTCGATTTGTCCAAGATCGAGGCCGGCAAGCTGGTACTGGAGAATTCGAGCGTCAGCCTCGGTGGCATCGCGCGCAACGTCGAGTCCATCCTGAAGCAGCGGGCCGATGAGAAACGCCTCGAATTCCGCGTGGAACTCGGTGATCTGCCGGCCAACCTGAGCGGCGATTCGGCACGCCTGCAGCAGGCCCTGCTCAATTACGCCAACAACGCGATCAAGTTCACCGAAAAAGGCAGCGTCACGCTGCGCATCGCCGTCCAATCCGAGGATGAAGACAGTGCGCTGGTCCGTTTCGCCGTGGCCGACACCGGGATCGGCGTCGCTGCCGAGGCGAGCGACAAGCTCTTTGCCGCCTTCGAGCAGGCCGATGTGTCGATGACCCGCAAATATGGCGGTACCGGCCTGGGTCTTGCCATTACGAAGAAACTCGCCGGGCTGATGGGCGGCGAGGTCGGCGTCAGCAGCGCACCCGGCCAGGGCAGCACCTTCTGGTTCACGGCGCGTTTGCGCAAGGGATCGAGCGCGCTGGTCCGGGAGAAACGCCCGAGCTCGCTCGATGCCCATGAGGTGTTGCACGCTAGTCATGCCGGGCGTTGCATCCTGCTGGTCGAGGATGAGCCGATCAACCGCGAAATCGTCGAAGCCATGCTGGCCGATGCGGGCTTGCTCGTCGAATTTGCGCCGGATGGTGCCGTGGCGGTCGAACTCGCCGCCGGCAAAGCTTACGACCTGATCCTGATGGACATGCAGATGCCCCGAATGGACGGCCTGGAAGCCACGCGCCGTATCCGCGCCATGCCATGCAATGCGGCGACGCCAATTGTCGCGCTGACCGCCAACGCTTTCGACGACGACCGTGCACGCTGCCTTGAAGCGGGGATGGTTGGCTTCGTCAGCAAACCGATCGACCCCGAGCAGTTCTTCGGCACCCTGTTGCAGTGCCTGGAAAGCCGCGCCTAAGCGGCGCCGGTATCAGCTTTTCTGCTGCGCCTCGCGCAGCTTGTCGGCCTCGGCTGATTTCCACTTCTTCCAGTTCTGGCGGAATTTGGTGAGGCCGGTGCCGGAGAGGAAGTTGGTGGTCACTTGCTGCTTGGCGACGCGCGGGTCGATGACCACTTCGTCGCCGGCCTCGAAGACGGCGAGGATGGCAGTCTTCGGCACGACGGCGTGCAATACGCCGGGAATCTCGCTGGCTTCCTGCACATTGCGGGCGCTGCAGCGCTTGGCTTCCTCGGCGTTGGTCGTCCAGGAGAGGCCGTTTTCGGCCTGTTTGCTACCGGTGGAAATGCCGCGGTAGATATCCAGGTTGTCCGGCAGCTTGGCGAAGTAGGCTTCCCAACCTTCGCGGCTCATGCCGACGCGCAGCAGCGTTTCCTTGTCGGCCGCTTCGAACATGCGAACGATCAGCTCTTCGCCGAGTGCCACGTGGTCGAGCATGCCGCGCTCGCCGCCATGCCAGACGAAAGCCAGCGCCGCGCCCCAGGCGCCGGCTGAAAGCTGGCCTGCCTTGAACAGATCCCAGCAATACATGGCGTACTGGAAGATGGCGGTCGGCTCCTTGTCGCCGAAGGTCTCCTCGATCTGCGAGGCAATCGAGGCAGCGATCAGCGGGTTGTCGACCTTCATCGCCGGCAGCGCGGCTTCGATGAATTCGTGCAGGTTGCCGTAGCGCTCGCTGTTGGCCTTCAGGTAATCCAGCCACTTTGCCGAGTCGATTTTCTCTGTTTCCTTGCCGATCCGTCCGTCGCGTTCGAGAACGGTGTATTTGTAGGTATAGATCATCGTGATTTTGCTGGGGGGCTGACGCGAAGGGGTGAATCGTAACTTGAAATCGCGTTGCCATTTCGCATACGTGATGACTGCTGCGGTGCACTGCCCTTTTGGGCAAAAAATCGATCAGCGTGAAAATGCCCGAAAGGGTAGGTTATCCGGTAATACGGCGGTAATCAGCGCTTGCCAGACTGTCGGGATAATTCCAACAGCCTAACTGACCGCCATGAAAACCCCACAATTCCGTCACTTGCCGCTGGTCCTGGCGCTGCAAGCAATTTTCGCCGGCCCGATGGCGCATGCCGCAACGTTCACCGTCAGCTCGGGGACGGATACGACGCCCAAGACCGTGACAACGGGTGAGACCGGTACGGTGAGCAGCGGTGCCACGCTGGCCTCCGGCAGCGGGACGACGGCAGTGGCAGTGACCGGTACCGCCGGCACGGTGAGCATCAACAACAGCGGGACGATCCAGAATACTTCGACCGGCCGCGCCATCGACAACGATACGAGCGGCGTGGCGATCGTTATCACCAACACCGGGACGATCACCGCCATTGCCTCCGACGCGCTGCGTTTGAACAAGGCCAACTCGACCCTGGTGCTCGACAACTACGGCATGATTTCGGTCACCGGCGCCGTGTCGGCCAGCGCCAGCGGCCAGGCGCTCGATCTGCGCGGGGCTTCGGGCACCGGGGCGAAGACGGTCAATAACGGCAGCACCTCGGTCACTTCCGCTGTGATCTCATCGTCGAACGACGATGCGCTGCGTCCGGGCACCAATACGACCATCAACAACTACGGCACGATTATTTCCACCAGCACGGTCAATACCAAGTGCCCGGACTATCTGGGAGCGAGCTGCTCCACGGCGATCAGCGCCCACGACGGTATCGATGCCGGTTCGCGCACGGGCGTGGTGGTCAACAACTACGGGACGATTTCCGGCGCGCGCCACGGCATTACCGCCGACACCTCGATCACCGTGACCAACAATGCCGGCGGCCAGATCATCGGGCGCAACGGCTCGGGCGTCGGCAGCGACGGCACGGCGACCGTGGTGAACTACGGTCTGATCAGCGGCCGCTACGCCGGTGCCGGAAAAGCCTACGATCAGCTGGGTAACGGCAGCAGCTATACCGATCCGACGCTGACCACGGTCAATAACGGCGATGGCGACGGCGTCGATATCGACGGCATCGGCACCGTCACCAACTATGGCCGCATCGAGGGCCTGGGTGGCGGCGGCTACGATTCCGGCGGTCGTCCGAACGGCGGCGACGGCCTCGCCCTGGGCGGCGGCACGGTGGTGAACCAGGTCGGCGCGGTGATCTGGGGCGACAGCAACGGCATCCTGGTCGACGATGGCGCCAACGGAACGGATACGACCAATCTGGCCGGCAACAAGAATCGCGGCACCTCTACCGCCGCTGCCGGCGCCGTGACGATCAGCAACTACGGCCAGATTACCGGCAACAAGAAGGTGGCCATCGGCCTGGTCGGCGACTGGAACGATACGGTCGTGAACTACGCGACCGGCGTGATTACCGGCGGCGCCAACACGCTGCAGGTGGACAAGCTGTCGACCGATCCGACACAAACGGCTGGTGCTGCGATCCAAATGGGGGCCGGTAACGACACCTTGATCAACTACGGTCGCATCGAAGGGAAGAATGGCCTGGCCATCGACATGGGCTCGGGCGACGATACCGTCAAGCTGTTCGGCGGAACGGTGATCGGCACGATTGACGGCGGTAGCGGCAACAACACCTTGGAAACCGACGGTAACCAGAGTTTCGAGGCCGGCAAGCTGAGCAATTTCCAGAATTACATCGTGCGTGGCGGCAACACGGTATTCAATTACGGCCTGGGTACGGTCAGCAGCGTGCAGGTCGATGCCGGCGGGGCCTTGCGCGTTGAAGGCGCGTTGGCGACGACCGGCAACCTGAGGGTCGACGGGACGTTCCAGGCGACGAATGCCCAAGGCGTTCGCACCATCAACGTGGGCGGTAACTACAACCAGGGCGCCTCCGGCGTGCTCGAAGTCGGCGTGTCCGGGCAAAGCAGTGCCGACAAACTGGCCGTCGCTGGCACGGCAACGCTGACCAACGGCGCGACGATTCGTCCGGTGGCGCGCGGTTACGTGGCCGAGGGCGCGAGCTATACCGTGATCAGCGCCGGTACCCTGACGGCGACGCCGGCCAGCCTGAACGTGACCGATACGGCGATGATCGATTACAGCTTGTCCAGCGCCGGCAACAACCTGGTCGTTTCAGCGCACCGGACGTCGACGACAGCCAGCCTGGCGCCATCCGGCCTGGGTAGTTTCGGCGCTGCGCTCGATGCGCTGGGCAAGTCGGGTAATGCCAGCAGCGATTCATTGTTCCGCGCTTTGGACAACCTCGGCTCGGCTGGCGAAGTCGGCGAGGCGATCCGCCAGATCGCGCCCAACAACAGTGGCGGTGGCCTGCGGGCGACGCAGTTGGCCGGCGACACGCTGCTCAATACCTTGGGCAATCGCATTGACAGCGTCCGTTCCGGCGGCAAGCTCGCTGCCGTTCAGCGCGGCGTTGCCGCGGGCGATGAGGCGGGGCGGCGCATGTGGGTCGAAGGCACCGGTGCCTGGGGTTCGCAGCAGGAACGTGCCGGTTCCAGCGGCTACTCGCTGGGCAGCGGCGGCATCGCCTTCGGTTTCGAGGCCGATCGTTCGCTCACCGATGTCATGGGGGTTTCCGTCGGCTACGCCCAGGCTCGGGCTTCCGGTGCCTACTCGGCCGGGGGCGACGATACGCGCGTCGGCACCGTGCACGTCGGCGGCTACTGGAGTCATTCGGCCACCACGCTGACGCACGATGCCTCGTTGATTCTCGGCTACAGCGATTATTCGACCCGACGCAACGTGGTGTTTTCCGGCTTTGGCGAAACCTTGAAGGGCAATACCCAGGGCTGGAACGTCAGCGCCCGCTACGAAGCCGGCTTGCCCTTCGCGCTAACGCCTGCTCTTGGCGCGCGCCTGCTCGGCGGCGTCCGCCTCGGCTATCTGAATGCCCAAGGCTATACGGAAGAGGGCGGTGCCGCGGCACAGCGCGTCGATGGGATGAATGCCTATTCCTTCCAGTCGGTACTGGGCGGCGAAATGACCTATCAATTCTCCGAAACTGCCCAACTCCAGGTGCGCAGCCGCTACCTGCACGAGTTTGCCGATTCGCCGGAGGTCAAGGCCAGCCTGGCGGCGGGCGGCCCCAGCTTTACCTTGCCAGGGGTCAAGCCGAATCGCGATGCTCTCCAGTTCGGCCTGGCTTTCCGCAAGGTGACCGAACAGGGCGCCAAGCTGGGGGTTGCCTACGACGCCGAAGCGCGGGAAAAATACCTGGTTCATCAACTGACCGCGCGGGTGGAATGGGCCTTCTGACGCAATTTTCGAAGACGGCTTGTCGTCGCGGGCGCCTCGGGCGCCCGTTTTTGTTCGGCCTGACGGCCTGTCTGGCCGCGTGCGCCTTGCCCGCGCCGCAGCAGCGGGTCGAAACGGCCTACCGGATTGCCGCCGAGCAGGGTTGGCGGGCCGAGAAGCTGAAGGCCGGGCGCTTTGACTTCCAGGTATTTCTGCCCCGAGAGTCGGCGCAAAGCTTGGTCGTCTATGTCGAAGGCGACGGCCTGGCCTGGCTGGATGCCACCACGCCGTCGGCTGATCCGACGCCGGTGAATCCGCTTGCCTTGCGCTTGGCCGCCCACCATCCGGGCGAGAATGCCGCCTATCTCGGGCGCCCATGCCAATACGATCCGGAAAACGTCGCCCGGAACTGCCGTAAAGCGGATTGGACCGGCGGACGTTTTTCCGCAGAGATCGTCGAGGCCGCCAACCGGGCCCTCGACGGCATCAAGGCGCGAGTGGGTGCCAAGCAAATTACGCTGGTCGGTTATTCCGGCGGCGGGGCATTGGCTGCCCTGATGGCGGCGCGGCGCAGCGATGTCGAGCAACTCGTTACGGTTGCCGCCGTGCTGGATCATCGCGGCTGGACCGAACAACTCGGCCTGACGCCGTTGTCCGCCTCGCTGAACCCGGTTGATGACTGGGAACGCCTGCACACGCTACGGCAAGTGCATTGGCTCGGACAGGACGACAAGGTGACCGGCCGGCTGGCCGTGCAGGGCTATGTCAGCCGTGCACAGCCCGGCGACCCGATCAGCGTGCGCACGATCCCCGGCTTCAGCCACGCCTGCTGTTGGGTCGATGCCTGGCCGAAACTGTGGCAGGAGATATCCGGCGAGGCTGCGTCGCACTAGCACACCTTGTCTCGGCCGCGGGCGGTAACCGGCCCGATGGGGCGCCGCCGGCTTGGCTCCGGTATTTTGGCGAACAAATCCACGCGAGATTCCTGACTGCTGCGGTGCACGGCCGTTTTTGGGCAAAAACCGAGCAGCGCGCCGGCCTGGGCGAAAGACCTTGCCGACCTGGCCGCGGCTGCCTCGCCGGTGGCAGCGTCAGTGAAATATCTGCGGCTTGGGCAGGCGGGCAGTCAGAGCCATGCGCTCTTTCGTATAGCTGCCTTGCAGCACTAAACCCTGCAGCTCGCCGCTGACGGCGTCGACACAGAGGGCGCGCAGGCCGTCGTCGTCGCTCTCCATCTGCCATTCGGCATCGCTCAGCGCGGGCGGCGCGATGACGGTCGGGCAGGCCGGGGTCTTGACCACGATGGGCATGGCCGGCAGGTCGATTTTCTCCGGCTGGCCGGTCAGGGTCAGGGCCAGCTTCTTGGCGCAATGCATGATGGGCAGCACATAGGGCAGGTATTGCCCGTCGAGCTCGACGCAATCGCCCAACGCGTAGATGTCCGGGGCGGAAGTCTGCAGGGTGGCGTCGGTCAGGATGCCGAGATGCGTCGCCAGCCTGGCGGTCTTGGCCAAGCTGACATTGGGGCGCAGGCCGATGGCCGAGAGCACGACATCGTAGCGTTCGGTCTGACCGCGGCTGTCGATCAGCACCAGGCTGTCGCCGTCGCGCTGGATGGCATCGAGGCCGGTTCCCAGGCGGAAGCCGACGCCGATCTCGCTCAGCTTGGCGTGCAGACGGCTTGACGCCGGTGTCGGCAGCAGGCGTTCGAGCGGGCGGCTGGCGAGGTCGTAAAGATCGACGTCGAAGTGGCCGAGCCGCAGGTCGTTGGCGAATTCGCAGCCGATTAGGCCGGCGCCGATAATGGCTACCCGACGCTTGCCCTCGAGCCGGCTGCGCAATAGCGCGTAGTCGTCGAGGCTATTGACCGAAATGATGTCGCCGCTCTGGCCGGCCAGGTTCAGTGGAATCTGCGAGGCGCCGACGGCCAGGACCAATTGATCGTAGTGCATCTCGCCAGCCGGCGTGACGATGCAGTGCTGGTCAGCGTCGATGCGGGCGACCGGGCATTGTGTGTGAAAGCTGAGGTCCAGTTCCTGGCGCAGCTTTTCCGCTGGCGCCATGACCAGGCTGGCCGCCGTCTTGCCGCCGGCGAAGGCATTGGAGAGATTGGGCTTGGCGTAATAGCTGCCGTCGTCGGCCGTGACGATGGTCAGTTCACGCGTCTTGTCCAGTTTGCGCAGTTCGCGGGCCAGAGTAATCCCGGCCATTCCGCTGCCAACAATGATCGTATGCATCTTTCACCTGTGCTTGAGCAGGGCGGGCCGGCGCCGGGCACCGACCCGTTCCCTCAGGCGCCTTCGAACTCTTCGTAGGCGCGGACGGCTTCGGCGGCATACATCAGGGTCGGGCCGCCCCCCATGTAGACGCAGATGGCCAACGTCTCCATCAACTGCTCACGGGTGACGCCGAGCTTGATCAGCGCCTTCACATGAAAGCCGATGCAGGCGTCGCAGCGCGAGGCGACGCCGATGGCGAGCGCCGTCAGTTCCTTGTGCAGGGCGCTGAGCGTGCCCTCGGCCAGGGCACCTTGCGACATCTGGCCAAAGCCCTTCATGGTCTCCGGAATGGCGCTGCGCAGCTTGCCCAGCGCCTTGGAGACGTCCCCGGTGATGACCGAAAACGATTTGCTCATGTCAGGCCTCGTCCACCTTGGCGATGGTGAAGGGGATCGGGTTACGCATGGTGTTGGCGACCGGCGAGTAGTAGTTGGCCTTCTGCACGATGTCGTCCAGTTCTTCCTGGCTGGCATCGCCTTCGACGATGACCTTGACACGGATTTCTTTGAAGCCCATCTCCTCCGGTTTGCGCTCGGCGCCGCCGGCACCCCAGGCTGCGGTGTTGCCGATATCGGCTTCGAGGAATATTTCCAGGCGCGAGAGCTTGACCTGGCGATGCGTGGCGATGGCGGTGATGCCGACCCCGAGGCAGCCACCGAGGGCGGAGAGGACGATCTCGCCCGGCGCCGGGGCGGTGTTCTCGCCGAACAGGTGGAGCGGCTCATCGACGACGACCGGGTTGTGGATGCCGACGAAGCTCCAGGAGCGGAACTGGCCCTGCATCACGGTATGGACCTTGTTGGTGCCACGGCGCTCCGGGTTCTCCTTGCCGCCGGCGGCGAATTTGAGCAGGCCGTCGCGGTCGATCGGGCGGAGGTAGGTTTTGGTGGTTTCTGCGGACATGGTGTTCTCCAGTGGGAAGTTGAAAACGCTGAATTCGGGCGTGAGTTGCCCCTGGCCCGCCAATCGGGCCGAAAACGGGGCGGATTTTTTGGGGAGACCCCGCCGGAGCGAGGCCGGATCAGATCAGTAGGTCTTGTACGGCAGGAACTTGCCGGACATGGTGATGCTGACGCGGTCGCCCATCGGGTTGGGCTCGCGCTGCAGGTCCATCTTGAAGTCGATGGCGGACATGATGCCGTCGCCGAATTCCTCGTGGATCAGTTCCTTGAAGGTCGTGCCATAGACGCTGATCAGCTCGTAGAAACGGTAGATCAGCGGGTCGGTCGGCACGGCGGTCGGCAGCGAACCCTTGTAGGGCACGACTTGCAGTAGCTTGACCGCCTCTTCCGGCAGGCCGAAGGTGTCGCCGAGGATCTTGGCCTGCTCGGCGGTGAAGGTCATCTGGCCGAGGCAGCCAGCGGTGACCCACTCCTTGGACAGGCCGATCTTGCCGGCCACATCGGCCCACTTGATGCCCTTGTTCACCTTGGCGGCGATGATCAGTTCGGTAACGTCGTTGCGGTTCATGGTGTTTTCTCCTGAGCTTTGGGGGATTACGAATTGACGACTTGTTTCAAGGAAGGTGGCTGGCGAAAGGTGGCACCGTCGGGCGCCTCCTCCTCGCTCAGGCCCGGGCGGACGACCGGCGGATGCTTGGCGTCGTGCAGCACGGCGGTGTTGTCGCCGGCGTAGGACTTCGAGCGATTCACCAGGAAATCGACCAGGTGGTTGCGAATGCGGTAGAACTGCGGGTCGTGGTGCATCTCGGCCCGTGTACGGTCGCGCGGCATGGTGATCTCGACGATCTCGGCGATCTTGGCGAGTGGGCCGTTGCTCATCAGGATCACCTTGTCGGCGAGCAGGATGGCCTCATCGACGTCGTGCGTGATCATGAACACCGTCTGGTGCGTTGCCTGGACGATCTTCAGCAACTCGTCCTGGATGGTGCCGCGGGTCAGCGCGTCGAGCGCCCCGAACGGCTCGTCGAGCAGCAGCATCTTGGGCTCGATGGCGAAGGCGCGGGCGATGCCGACGCGCTGCTTCATGCCGCCGGAGAGTTCGGCCGGCTTCTTGTGAATGGCGTGGCCGAGGCCGACCATCTCGAGATACTTGGTGCAGTGCGCCTCGACCTGGGCCTTGGGCATGTCCGGCCATTTCGACTTGACGGCGAAGGCGACGTTGGCGAGCACGCTCATCCACGGCATCAGGGCGTGGCTCTGGAAGACGACGCCGCGGTCAAGGCTCGGTCCCTTGACCTCCTTGGCATCCATGATGACGCCGCCGGCCGAGGCTTCTTCCAGCCCGGCGAGCACGTTCAGGATGGTCGTCTTACCGCAGCCGGAGTGGCCGATGATGCAGACGAACTCGCCCTTGTCGATGCCGAAGTGGATGTTTTCGAAGACCGGGGTGGGGGCGCCCGGGTAGGCTTTCTTGAGCCCTTCGACGCTGAGAAAGTGGGTGGTCATGGCGCTTATTCCCGGTAGGTGACGGCTTTTTGCAGCAGGCCGAACAGTTGGTCGAGGGCCATGCCCACCAGGCCGATCATGACGACGGCGAAGATCACGTTGGGCAGCGCCAGGTTGTTCCACTCGTTCCACACGAAGTAGCCGATGCCCGTGCCGCCAACCAGCATTTCGGCGGCGACGATGACCAGCCAGGCGATGCCCATCGAGATGCGCATGCCGGTCACGATGGTCGGCGCAGCAGCCGGCAGGATGACCTGAAAGGCCTTGCGCAGCGGTTTCACTTCCAGCGTTGCCGCGACATTGATCCAGTCGCGACGTACCGCGGCGACACCGAAGGCGGTATTGATCAGCATCGGCCACAGCGAGCAGATGAAGATCACGAAGATGCCGGAAACGTCGGAGTCCTTCAGGCTGTAGAGCGCCAGCGGCATCCAGGCCAGGGGCGAGATCGGCTTGAGAATCTGGATGAAGGGGTTGAAGGCCTGGAAGAGCAGCGGCGACTGGCCGATCAGGAAGCCCAGCGGCAGGGCGACGATGACGGCGAGCAGGAAGCCCAGGCCGACCCGGCCGAGCGAATGGGCCAACTGGATGCCGATACCCTTGTCGTTCGGTCCCTTATCGTAGAACGGGTCCGACAGGTAGGTGACGAAGGCCTCGCCGACCTTGGACGGCGGCGGGAAGCCGCTCGTCTTCTCGGCGCTCTTGCCCATCAGCGCGGCGTATTCGGCGTCGGCTGCGGACACTGCCTGACTTTCCTTCTGGTGCGTGGCCAGCGACCACGCACCGAGGAAGGCCAGCAACAGCAGCAGCGAGATCAGACCCGCCTTGAGTGCTTGTTTGCTGAACATGGTGAGTTCCTCAGACCTTCTTGATGGCGAAGCTGTCGAGATAGGCATCGACCTTGGTCGGGTCGAATTCCTTGCCCATGACCTTGAACTTCTTGCTGTTCTCCTTGGGTGGATTCAGGCCGAGTTCGGTCATGTGCTTGCGCGCGTCGGTCAGCAGATAGACCTTCTCGGCGATGTCCTTGTAGCGGATGTCGCCCTTCACATAACCCCAGCGCTTCATCTGCGACAGGATCCAGTAGGCCATCGAGTACCACGGGAAGGGGTCGTAATCGACGCGCTCCGGCACGTTGCGCACATTGCCCAGGCCGTCGGCGAACTTGCCGGTGAGCACCTGTTCGAGCACGGCCTTCGGCTGGTTCAGGTAGTTGGCCGGCGACAGCACCTCGGCCATGATCGGCCGGTTCTTCGGGTCGCGCGCCATGGCCGACGATTTCAGGATGGCACGATAGAGCGCGGCGAAGCTGTTCGGGTTCTGCTGAATGAATTCGGTCGGGATGGCGAAGGAGCAGCACGGGTGGCCGTCCCAGATTTCGCGCGACAGGATGTGAATGAAGCCGAGCTCGTCATAGACCGCACGCTGGTTGACCGGATCGGGTCCGAGGAAACCATCGATATTGCCGGCACGGAGGTTGGCGACCATCTCGGGCGGGGCGACGACGCGCAACTGAACGTCGGTGTCCGGATTGATGCCGTGTTCGGCCAGGTAGTAACGCAGCAGCAGGTTGTGGATGGAGAACTCGAAGGGGATGGCGAACTTGAAGCCCTTCCAGTTCTTGGGGTCGCGGTTGTTCTTGTGCTTGTTGGCGAGCACGATGGCCTGACCGTTGATGTTCTGGATGGTCATCACATTGGTTGGCGCCGAATTGGAGCCGACTCCCATCGAAATGGCCAGCGGCATCGGGGCCAGCATGTGGGCAGCGTCGTATTCCTTGTTCAGCACCTTGTCGCGCACCAGTGCCCAGCCGGCCGTCTTCATCATCGTGACGTTGAGGCCTTCCTTCTTGTAGAAGCCGAGCGGGTCGGCCATGATCAGTGGGCTGGCGCAGGTGATGGGAATGAAGCCGACCTTGAGGTCTTTCTTTTCCAGCGAACCTTTGTCCTGCGCCATCGCTTCCAGCGCGCCGAACGGGATCAGCGAGGAAATGGCGGCCCAGGCGGTGGAGGCCCC
The DNA here is from genome assembly GCA_041904995.1 of Azonexus sp. Taxonomy (GTDB): domain Bacteria; phylum Pseudomonadota; class Gammaproteobacteria; order Burkholderiales; family Rhodocyclaceae; genus Azonexus. Next base: position 1,261 of record JAYRMB010000016.1, on the reverse strand, counting down.
CACCGAGCGCAGGAACTTGCGGCGTTCCTCGTCCTTGGGGAAGAGGGCGCGCATCACGGTGGTCTGGATCACCCGCTGGTTCAGGGCATCGACCTCGGCCAGGTCGTGCTCGGCCTGGCTGGCATGCTGGCCGCAGCTGCAGGTGTGAAGTTCGGTATTGGGGTCGAAGGGGTTGTTCAGAGACATGGTTTTCTCCTGGGTTTTAATTAATACGTTTGTTGCATTGCAGCAATCGTTCCCGGTCGGTCGAGTTTGCCTAACTGATTGTTTTTATTACTCATGTCTTGCTTCGCTCTGACTCGCTCAACGACGAGAGCACGATTTCAGTGCATGAAGACGACCGGGACACACCATTTCAGAACTCCAGCGGCTCGAAATCGGCCTTGGTGACGCCGCATTCCGGGCAGTACCAGTCGTCGGGAATGTCGGCAAAGGCGGTGCCGGCCGGCAGGCCGTGCTCGGGGTCGCCGAGCGCCTCGTCATAGACCCAGTTGCAGACCTTGCAGATCCATTGGGTTGTCGTGATGGTGGCGTCCATTTCCGTTTCCTCCCCGATCACATGGCGCCGCAATCGTGGCCGCCCTCGATGCGGGCGATTTCACGCCGCAGGTGCTTGGTGGCCGGCGTCACGATGGCGATGAAATAGGCTTCGCGCAGACGGCGCTGGGCCGGGTTGCGGACCAGGTAGCCCTTGGCTCCTTGATGCAGCATGGCGGCGTTGGCGGCACGGACGGACAGTTCGCCGCCGGCCAGACGCAGCTTAAGGATGTCCAGCGTGCGCTCGCTGGCCGGGCCGTCGCTCAGTTCGTCGGCAATGTCGTAGACCGCCGAGCGGGCAGCGACCAGCGTGCTTTCGATGTCATCGACCTGGTCGTCGAGGTACTGATTGACGTGGGCGAGGCTCTTGTTCGACTGGTGCATCATCTTGCAGCAGGCATCGATCAGGCCGAGGCCCATGCCCATCTGCGAGTGGATCATGCCCGGCTTGATGCGCTTGACGTAGTCGGCGGATTCGCTCGGATGGGCCAGCACCATGCTGTCGGGCACGAAGGATTCCTTGAACTGGCAGGCGAGTGTCCGCGTGCCGTCGAGGCCGACGAAGTGGGCGCAATCGACCAGCTTGAAACCGCTCTGGGCGCAATCGACCAGCACGAAGACCAGCTTGCCGTCTTCGCCGACCACCGGGCAGCCGGTGGTGAAGACGTGCGTCGGGCCGAGGTTGGAGACCCAGGGCAGGACACCATTGATGATGTAGCCGCCG
>JAYRMB010000046.1:0-1393 GCA_041904995.1 Azonexus sp. | reverse complement strand
CGGGGCTGTCTGAATTTCTGTGTTCAAGGCTCCGTGTAGGGTCCATCGATTCAGATGAGCCCGCGCCGCATATTACGCGGCAGGTCGTGTGAAGCGTTCTCCATAGGCAATGGCGAACTGATTCATGGCCTCCTTCCATTCCTTGGCTGCCCGTCCCCAGTCGGCCGTGATGTTGCGCAGCGCCAGCCACAGCAGCTTGGTGGCGGCATCGTCACTGGGGAAGTGACCGCGCGTCTTGATGATCTTGCGCAGCCTGCTGTGCAGGCTCTCGATGGCGTTGGTCGTGTAGATCACGCGGCGCACCGCCGGACTGAAGGCGAAGAAGGGAATCACGCGGTCCCAGGCCCGGCGCCAGGTCGCCACGACGGTGGGGAACTTCTGTCCCCAGGGGCCGGCCTCCAGGGCATCGAGCTCGGCCGCTGCTGCCTCCGCACTGGGTGCCGTGTAGATCGGCTTCAAGGCCGCTGCCAGCGCCTTGCGGTCCTTCCAACTCGCATAGTCCAGGCTGTTGCGGATCAGATGCACGATGCAGGTCTGCAGCGTGGTGGCCGGGAACACTGCCGCCAGTGCCTCGGGGATGCCCTTGAGGCCGTCGGTGACGGCGATCAGGATGTCGGCCACGCCGCGTGTTTTGAGGTCGTTGAACACCTTCATCCAGAACTTGGCTCCCTCGGTGTTCTCGATCCACAGGCCTAGGATGTCGCGCGTTCCATCGGGCAGCACGCCCAGCGCCAGGTAGATGGCCTTGTTGCGCACCACCGCGTCCTCTCGGATCTTTACGCGCAGCGCGTCGAAGAACACCACCGGGTACATCGGCTCCAGTGGCCGGCCCTGCCAGGCTGTGACCTCGGCCATCACGGCGTCGGTGACCGAGCTGATGAAGTCCGGGCTGACCTCGGTGCCGTACTGCTCGGCCAGAAAGCCCTGGATCTCTCGCACGGTCATGCCGCGCGCGTACATGGCCACGATCTTGTCGTCAAAGCCGGTGAAGCGCCGCTCGTGCTTGGGAATCAGGATGGGCTCGAAGGAGCCTGCCCGGTCGCGTGGCACCTCAATGCGCAGCGGTCCGTCTTCGGTCAGCACCGTCTTGGCGGACGTGCCGTTGCGCAGATTGGCGGCCTCCTCAGGGCGGGCTCTGCCGGGCGGGTAGCCCAGGTGGTGGGACAGCTCCGCTCCCAGCGCCCGCTCGATCAGCGCTTTCTTCAGCGCCATGGTGGTGGCGTTGATCTGATCGGCCGTCATCGGCGTGGCGCCGCCGGTCAATTGTTCAATGAGTTCCTTTGGGATCGACGGCAACGCCGTCAAACCGGCTGCCGTCGGCTTCTTCTTGCTTGGCATAGATGCTCCTGTTCGTCATGCTATGCCTCAAACACAAAATTCCTGACAGGCTCGG
>JAYRMB010000015.1:0-50744 GCA_041904995.1 Azonexus sp. | reverse complement strand
ATTCCGGAAGGCAACATCGAGGCTTGCGTACACGGTCCCGAAGGGCACGGCAGCTGCGGCAGCCATGCGCACGACCATGAGGAAGAGGAGCATGCCGGCTGCGGCACTCACTGATCAAGCGGTAGAACTGGCTCCGGGCGTCCACTGGGTGGGCGTCCTCGATCCGCATTTGCGGAATTTCGACATCATCCTGCGCACGGCGAACGGGACGACCTACAACTCCTACGTGGTGCGTGGCGAGAAAGGCGTGGCCGTGATCGACACGGTGAAGGAGGCCTTCGCCGACGATTTCTTCCGTCGCCTCGAATCGGTGGCGCGTTACGACGAAATCACCACCATCGTCCTCAACCACCTCGAACCGGACCACAGCGGCGCCCTGCCCGAACTGCTCAAGCGTGCGCCGCAGGCCAAGGTGTATCTGTCCAGCCGCGCCCAGATGATGCTGAAGGCGCTGCTCAAGCCGACCGGCGAGAAGCCGCCCGAATACATTCCGGTCACCACCGACGACATCGTGGACCTCGGTGGCCGTACGCTGCGCTTCCTGCACACCCCCTACCTGCACTGGCCGGACACGCAATGCACCTATCTGGTCGAAGACAGCCTGCTGTTTACCGGTGACATCTTCGGCTGCCATTTCTGCGACGCGCGCCTGTTCAACGACTCGGTCGGCGATTTCCGCTTTTCCTTCGAGTACTACTACGCCCACATCATGCGGCCCTTCCGCGAGAACGTGCTCGATGCGCTGGCGCTGATCGAGCCGCTCGAGCTCAAGCTGATCGCCCCAGCGCATGGCCCCATCCTGCGCCACGCCCCGCGCGACTACGTGCATCGCTACCGCGAACTGGCCATGCCGCGCCTGTTCAACGAGGCGCGCAACGAAAAGACGCTGGTCATCTTCTACATCTCGGCCTACGGCAACACCCGGCGCATGGCCGAGTCGCTCGCCACTGGCGCCGAAGCCATCGGCGGCGTGCGCGTTTCGCTGTATGACCTCGAGGGTGGCGAATCCGGCGTCTTCACCGACCTGATCGAGGAAGCCGACGGCCTCGCCTTCGGCAGCCCGACCATCAACGCCGATGCCGTCAAGCCGGTGTGGGACGTGCTCTCGTCGCTGACCACGGTCAACGTCAAGGGCAAGCTGGGCGCGGCTTTCGGCTCTTATGGCTGGAGCGGCGAGGCCGTGCGCCTGATCGAGGATCGCCTGCGCGGCCTGAAGATGCGCGTGCCAGTCGAAGGGCTGCGCATCAAGCTGGTGCCGGATGCCGGCGAACTGGAGCAATGCCGCACGCTGGGCGAAAACCTGGCCCGTCACCTGACCGGCCGCATGGAAAACCGCGAGATCGACCTGGCGTCGCTCGCTTAACGACAGGGAGAAAACAATGCCAAAAGCCAAAGTCACCTTCGAGGATATCGGCGTCTCGGTCACCGTACCGGCCGGTACCCGCCTGATCGAAGTCTCGGAAAAAGTCGGCGCCGGCATCACCTACGGCTGCCGCGAAGGCGAGTGCTGCACCTGCCTGACCAAGGTGGTCTCCGGTGCCGAGAACCTCGCGCCACCGAGCATCCTGGAAGACCAGGTACTCAAGGACAACCTGGCGCCGCGCAATCACCGGCTGGCCTGCCAGGCTCAGATTATCGGTGGCGAAATCGTGGTCAAACCCGCCTGATCGCCACCGCACAGAACAAGATTAAAAGCATCAACACCCAACACACAACAGAGAAATTCAATAACCCGCTCTTCAGGAGAACCTTCATGGCTCTTATCACCTTCAGCAGCCCGATGCACAAGGACAAGACTGTCTATGCCGTCGCCGGCAGCCATACCCAGACCATCCTAGCCCTGGCCAAGGAACATCACATCCCGATCGACTTCGGTTGCCAGGAAGGCAACTGCGGCACCTGCCTGGTCAAGGTGTCGTCCGTTGATGGCAAGCGTCGTCCAATGGGCGGACCGCTCAACGTTCGGGAAGTGGCCGCTTTGATGGAACTCGGCCATATCACCAAGGCCCAGGTCGACCAGATGTACGTCGACGATATTCCGCCGACACAATGGCGCCTGGCCTGCCAGATGATCGTCCGAGACGAGGACATCCTGGTCGAATACCCGAGCAAGTGAGTCGGCAATGAACGGTCCGGATCGCCTCCCCATCCGTGCCCTGATGCTGGCCGAGCTCCTCTCCGCTCCGGCCAGTGGGACGGTGGCCGGCGATCCGAACCGCCCGCTACTGGCCAGCCTGATCGCTGGCCAGGTGGCTGGCGAAGGTTGCCTGCCGGCCGATCTCGGCCTGGGGGCTGCCGCCTTCGCCCATCTGTGTCGAGAATACTTCCCGGGTGTCGCCATTAGCGGCACCGAACGCAAGGTCGAAGCCATTCCGGAATGGGAAGACATCCTGAAATTGCTGCTCGACCACCGTGCCCGCGCAAGCCGCTCCGAACTCCTGATGGCCAGCATCATGGCTACGGCCTGCGCCGGCCGCGACCACCTCTGGCAAGACCTCGGCTTCTCCGGCCGCGAGGAACTGACCCGCCTGATGTGGGTGAACTTCCCCGCCCTCGCCCGCGCCAACACCGGCGACATGAAGTGGAAGAAGTTCATCTATCGCCGCTTCTGTTCGGCCGAGGGAATTTACATCTGCCCCGCTCCTTCCTGCGGCGTCTGCGCCGACTACGCAAAATGTTTTGGACCGGAGAACTGATCGCCCGCACGGCGCCCATCCGGCGCCGCCTGCTGCAACGCTCGCCGCGTACCGACCGCGCTGTCGCGGCCTATCTGGGCCTGGCCATCGGCGATGCGCTGGGGGCCACGGTCGAATTCCTGACGCCCAATGAAATTCGGCAAAATATCGGTGTGCACCGCGACATTACCGGTGGCGGCTGGCTCCGCCTGAAGGCCGGCCATGTCACCGACGACACGACCATGTCGCTGGCCCTGGGCCAATCCATCCTGACCAGCAGCCGGGTCGATGCATTGGCCGCCGCCCAGGCCTTTGATGCCTGGATGCGCGCCAAGCCGGTCGATATCGGCAACACCGTGCGCCGCAACCTGATCACTTTCCGCAAGACCGGCAATCCCGAAGCGACCGCTTCGGAGCACGATGCCGGCAACGGCGCCGCCATGCGCGTGCTACCGGTGGCCATCGCCACCTTCGGCCAAACGACCGACGCCATTGTCGCCGCCAGCCGCGCCCAGGCGCATGTGACGCATCACAACGAATTGTCCGATGCCGCCTGCGAAACCCTGATCCTGATGGTGCATGACTTGCTGGCCGGGAAGAATCCCGTTGAAGTCGAAAAACTGCGGGCCGAGGATCTGGTTCGCCGTTACCCTGTTTTTGCCTACGACAAGAAGCGGCGCGAAAACCCGAGCGGCTTCGTGGTCGATACGATGCAGGCGGTTTTCCAGGCTTTTTTCGCCACTGAGACCTTCGAGGATTGCCTGGTCGACGTGGTCAATCGCGGCGGCGATGCCGACACCACCGGCGCCATCGCCGGCATGCTGGCTGGCGCCCGCTACGGCTGCGTGGAACTGCCGGCCCGCTGGCTCAAGGCACTCGACGAAAACTGGCGCGATGCCTGCGAGAAGCAGGCCGAACAACTCTTCGAGTTGGCCAATCTGTCAGTCTGAGTCGCCCCAGTCTCAAGCCTTGCCGGCGATCAGCTCGGGGATGCGCTCGGCCGGCACCGGCGGGCTGAAATAGAAGCCCTGATAGTCGCCACATCCGTGCTGGCGCAGGAATTCAAGCTGCTGCGGCGTTTCCACCCCTTCGGCGACGACCCGATGCTCCAGTTCGGCGCCAATGCCGATGACCATGCGGACAATCGCCGCATCATTCGGATCGTGCTCAAGATCGCGGATGAAGGAACGATCGATCTTGATGCGGTCAAGCGGGAAGCGCTTCAGATACGACAAACTGGAATAGCCCGTACCGAAATCGTCGAGCGACAAACCGACGCCCAATGCTTTCAATTGCTCCATCACCCGCACCACATGCTCCGGATCCTGCACAAGGACAGACTCCGTAATCTCGAGCTCAAGCCATTTGGCGTCCAGTCCGGTATTGCTCAACACCTGAGCCACCGACTCGACCAGGCCGGGGCTATGGAACTGCAGGGCAGACAGGTTAACCGCGATGACCTTGGGAGGCATTCCCGCTTCCTGCCAGGCCTTGTTCTGACGACAGGCCTCCTCCAGTACCCACGCACCAATCGGCAGAATCAAGCGACTCTCTTCTGCCAGCGGAATGAATTTATCGGGAGGGACCATTCCCAGCTCGGGATGCCGCCAACGAATCAGACTTTCGAAGCCGTCTACCTCACCGGTACTGAGGTCAACCTGTGGCTGGTAGTACAAGACCAGTTCGCTACGACTCAAGGCCGATCTCAGATCGCTTTCCAAACGCAAGCGCTCGGCCATCAGAACGTTCATGTCGCCAGCGAAAAAGCGGAAGGTGTTATGGCCGCTATCCTTCGCATGATGCAAGGCGGCATCGGCGTTGCGCATCAACGACGCGACATCATCGCCATCCTCGCCGAGAAGGCAAATGCCGGCACAGGCCGTCGCCACGACCTCGCTGCCTTCGATCATCATCGGCTGAGCAACGCAGTCGAGCAATTTGCGGGCAATCGCTTCGATAGCGCCCGCTCCGGCTCCCTGAGTCGCCAAAATGCCGAACTGATCACCACCTAGCCGCCCCAGCGCATCGCCCTCGCGCAACACCTTGCGCAGGCGGATGCTCATCTTGGTCAGCATGAGGTCGCCCTCTTCGTAGCCGAATGCATCGTTGATCCGGCTCAACTGATCCAGATCGACCAGAATCAGGGTTCCCGACCGCTTATCGGCCAGCCACTCGCCGAGAATTTGAGTAAAGCCCGAACGATTGGGCAAGCCGGTCAGCTGATCGATGTGGATCAGCGAATGGATGCGTGCCTCCGTCGCCTTGCGCTCGGAAAGATCGGTCACGAAAACCGCCCAGTTGACGATATTGCCGGCATCGTCCCGAATGCTGCTGACGCTGCAATAGATCGGCAAAAGACTGCCATCCTTGCGCTTGGCCAACAGCTCGCCGCGCCAGATTCCCTGCTCGTCCAATTGTCGAGAGATCAGATCGAGGCTCTGTCGGTTGTCGCATCCTTCGACCATGAAACGCGGCAGCTTGCCTTTCAGATCCTCCGGACGATAACCACTGATCGCCGTAAGGGCTGCGTTGATGGTCAGGACATGCCGGCTTTGGTCGAGAATCAGCACAGCGTCGTTGGAATGATCGAAGAAATGGGTGATCAGACGCTGTCTTTCCTCGGCCTCGTAGCGTTCGCTCATGTCCCATGCCACACCGGCCAAGCCGCGCGGCTCCCCATTCTCGCCATAGACCGGTACGCGCAGGAACTCGAACGGAACGCTCTTGCCTTGCAACTGGAGCCTGACCTGTTGACGCACCGGCCCGCCCTTGGCGTAGACCTCGAGTTGTCCGTCCCGCAAATGTTTTGCGTCTTCCGGAGAAAACAATTCTTCAACGGTGTGACCGATCACGGCATCCATCGGGAATCCCTTGTAGCGACAAAAGGCCTCATTTACGGCCAAATAGCGTCCATCGGTATCCAGCAGCCAAGCCGGGTCGGGAATGGAATCCAACAATGCCCTGGCCTCACGTGTCTTTGCCTCGTATGCCGAAGCCATGCTCTTGGCCAACGCCTTGACCTGCTGATAGTTACGCCTCCAGGCACGAATCAAGGCCACACTGGCGATGAGAAGAACTCCCATCAGCACGCCATAGACGGCGACCCGGCGCCACCATTCGGCGAGAAAGTCGCGCTCGGCCAAGCCCACGGTAACGATCAACGGAAAGTCTTCGAGTACTCGGAAGGCACATATGCGCCACTCACCGTCGAGTACGGCCACGCCATTGAACGTACCGGCCCTCTGACCGGTAGCCAATAATGCGGCAAAGCGCTCGTCAGGCAGGTTTTTACCTTGCCAGCCCGGCATGCTCGGCTGTCTGGCAAATAACACCAGATTCTTGCCCCACAGGGCAATCACGCCATAGCGGCCGACCTCGAGTTGGCGATAGAACTGTTCGAAGTAGTCTGCCCGCAGGGTGGCCAACACGATGCCGGCGAAATTGCCGCTTCTGTCCTCCAGGCGGCGAGCGAAGACGACGACGACGTCACCCGTTACGCGGGAAGCCAAAGGGGATGACACGACCAAGCCCGCCTTGGGGTTGTCGCGCAGCACCTGAAAGTAATCCCGGTCGCTGATATTGACCGACGACAGAGTCCCGCTGCCGTCGTAGAGATAGTTACCGTCTGCGCCGGCGACGCGGAAGCTGTGCGATTCAGGGAAGCGCGAGAGATTGTCGGCCAATTCGGCATCCAGCGTTTCGCGCGGAATACGTTCCGCCACGTCGAACTGGTGGCGAGCGACAAAATCCGACAGTTGCAGGTCGAAACGCTGCGCCGTGCTTTTGACATGCCCTTCAAGCAAGCGCGCCAGAGTGACGGCACTTCGCTCGGCCTGAACCTGCTCACGGTCGCGCGACTGCTCCAGGTCGAAAACAACCCAGGCGAACAGGCCGCAACAGAGCAGCACAACCATGATGGCGCCAAAGCGCAGTGTCCACTTCGCCGACACGGCACCTCCCTAGAGATTAATCTGTTTATTCTTTTGCAACGAGTTTAGCACAGCGCCAAGCCAGCCGCTTATCACTTATGCCAGATTAATCAAACAGCGTTTGAACTCTTTCGATTCAGGGCTGATGGCGCTTCAGGCAGCCTGCCAACGCGGCATCCATGGTCGCCAGATGGGTGGCAAACCAGCCCGGCAGGCCTTTGGCGTACTGGCGCACGATATTGAGGCGCCCACGAGCCAGGCTGCGGGAAAAATGCGCCAGCTCACCCAGGACACGCAGGTGTTCGTTGTGATGTTCGCCGATGGCGGGAAAACGGCAGGCTTTCATCAAGCGCCCCTCGTTTTCGAAATGCTGGCGCGTGTGTTCGTGCAGCTTGGCGAACAAGGCAGGCAACTCGTCGTCGCTGGCCGACAGAAGAGCATCGGCCAGGTCGACGAATTCCTGGTGGGTGGCATCCATTTCCGCCACCCCGAGCGCGTATTGCTCGGTCCAGGGCATCAGACGGCGCCGTGGACTTCGCGTTTGGCGTTGTTGGTCGTTTTCAGCGCCTCTTCGACCGGCATCTCCGGGTACTTGTACTTGTTGCCCTTCAGCGCATTGAACACGGTGACGATCTTGTCGGCAGCGCCCTGTCCCTTGAAGTCGCCCTTTTCCAGCGCAGCCAGGTCGATCAGCTCGTTCCAGCACAGACCTTCGGTCAGCGGGATGAAGACCACAGAGCAACCGTTGATGGTCGACACGAAGGGCTTGGGAATGTTGACCGTGTACATGACGGCAATGGTCGACGGATTGAGATCGACGCCAAATTTTTCCATGAAATGCGGCCAGTGCTGCAGCTCTTCCAGCGAACCGGAGATCAGCTTCAGCTCATCGCCCTGCGCGAGAACGGTGGCTTGCTTGAACAGTGCGTGAGGCGGCTTGCGGCGCCCCTGGTCGTCGGCGATTTCCCCTTCGATCACGACCAGTTCGCCCCGATAGCCTTCCCAGCCGGCATCGCTGGCGGCTTCGCGGAAATTGGAGTTGAAGAAGTAAGGTTGATAGCGATCCAACAACATGGTGTTTCCTCCCGTTTAAAAAACTTTAGGCAGCCTCGACGGCTCCGATGAATTCGAAAATGTCCGACTCGATGATTTCGAGGCCGACTTTCTTGCAGAAGCGGCGCTCCTTGTCGGTCGGCTCGGCGATGAAGACCCAGCCGGACGGCTCGGCGGCGCTGTAGATCATGTCGGCCATGACCATGCGCTCGGTATCGCGATTCAGGCGCATGCCCATCAGCAGGTATTGCTTGCCCTTGCGCAACTCTTTGATCTCCGGCGGAATCGAGAATCCCCCCATCAGCTCGGTGATGAAATCGACGTAATCTGCATCGGAAGCGATATAGACCGCCTCCGGACGCGGCGTGCCCATCGGCTTGAACAGGATGGGAATGGCCGTGTTGATCACTTCGCTCTTCTGGTAGGTCTGGCCGTCCCAGAAATAGATCTTGTAGCGGAAGTCGGTGCCACCGATGCGGGCGATGCCGACGATCAGGTTGTGCGGCACGTCGGCATACGAATCCTGGAGTTGCGTGTCGCGGTTGATGTCGATGACGTAGCCAGGGAAAATTGCCTTCAACCAGTCGTGCACCGCAGCACGCGTCCATTGCGTCTCGCCGTAGGTGCGTGTCAGGAACTTGGTGACGGTCGTGCGGCCGCGTTTCAGTTCGACGTTCATCGCAGCGCGCGGGAATTCGTACATCAGCTTGGGCGCCATCGGCTTGCCGTCGTTCATGGCCAGGATCAACGAATCGCTGTCGGCCGGAATCGGTGCTCCGGTCGTGACGTTCTTGACGTCGGCCAGCACGCCCGGACCAAGGTAGGGAACGATGCTGCCGTCCTTGAGGCCGGCCAGCAATTTTTCGCGCAGTTCTGGTGTCATGTTTTCGCTCTTGAGTTGGGGTTCCTCCTCATTGAGCAAATTCCAAGCCCGGAAAAAAACAACGCAACCATGGGCTTTTTCGGCCATCACCAACATCTCTTGTCGGGTTTACGACAGGCTTTTTTCCGCTCTTGGCGAAGAAATGTCGCAACAAAATTGGGGGGACCCAAAAAAAACGATTGCATTTGCCGAAAAACCCGTGCACAGTGCTGCCCAGCGATTTTCAAGCGTTGTTGTGTAGTGTTAGTGCAGTACCCGCCATGTGCGGCGTAATACGTCTTACCTCGCCGTCTTGATCTCGCCCCTAGCGAGGGCTTCCCTCTTATCAACTTTTCCGGAGTATCAAGACATGGCAACCGGTACCGTCAAGTGGTTCAACGATTCCAAGGGTTTCGGCTTCATCACCCCCGATCAGGGCGGCGACGATCTGTTCGCTCACTTTTCTGCTATCCAGTCCAAGGGTTTCAAGACCCTGGCTGAAGGTCAGCGCGTCACGTTCGACATCGTGACCGGCCCGAAGGGTCAGCAAGCCGCCAACATCAACCCGGCCTAAGCCTCGTTGATGCAATGAAAAACCCGGCCGAGGCCGGGTTTTTTGTTTTCTAGGCAGTGGTTACGCTCGCTGCTACAAGGTGGATAAACTCACCTCGACGGCCCCACCGATCGCCAGAAACTCGTCCTCGCCCTGCAAGACGCCGGGCAACAAGCCGCAGTAGAAGAAAATCTTGCTCAGCGGCACGTCCACCGCAAGAATGTAATCGCCGAACTCACAGGCCCGCTCACGGCTGCAGGTGAAGGAATTCAAATTGTTCAGCAGGACGATGTAGCGCCCCTTGCCCAGGTTTTCCAGCACCTCGTGATCAGCGATACGGTTCACCCCGCGATATAGCGTGACGTGGCGCGCCAGGCCATGCCGACGCTTCAGCTCGTACTGGCAATAGGTATAGACCAGGTCGAGCTGCGCCTCCACGGCATTGGTGCCGTACAAGCCCTGCGAACGCATCTCCAGATAGCGCCAATAGGCCTCGGCACCAGGATCGCGTAGCGGCTCACCGTGATAACGCGGCGTCAGGCCGAAGCGCGACTCGACCCAGCCCTTGAGCACAGCTCCCTCACGACTGTCGGAGTCGAAACTCCAGCCACGGATCATCTTGATGTAGTTGGCCTTCGTCCGGCTCTTGCGCCGACCGGTGAAACCCATCTGTTCGGGCCACTCCAATTGGAAGCGGATGGTCATGTAGTCGTTGAAGACTTCCGGCCGCTTGTCTTCCGGCGCCGCCTCCAGCCGACGGAAGAGATCGGCATGCAGCTCGGCCACCCCATCGAGCGTCAGTTCGGCCGGATAGCCCTGGAAGGTCAGGCTGCCGAGCACAACGGCCGGCAGGTTGCAGCGATTGATCGGCAGGCGCGCATCGCGCGGCAAGCTCGCCTTGCCTGCGCCAATGCCTTGACGGGTATCGCCGCTTAGCAATGAGTCAGAGCGGAGACTGCCGTCTCCTGAGCTTGGCTTTGTCTCGCTTGCGCTCGACGCATTGTCGTCACCCCTACAAAGCGTGGGGGAATTGTCGGATGTCGCCATTCCATCGAAGGCTGGCCTGTTTTCCATTTTCATTGAAAATCAATGCCTTATTGTCTGCCAGTCGACCTGGCACGGTCCGTGCAGAAGGTGAGGTGCGACTCTCACTGATTCTTCGCAAATCGACTGACAGACTAAGGAGATTACACCATGGCTAAACTGCGTCAATGCGCTATCTACGGAAAGGGCGGTATCGGCAAGTCCACCACCACCCAGAACCTTGTTGCTGCCCTCGCCGAGGCTGGCAAGAAGGTCATGATCGTGGGTTGCGACCCGAAAGCTGACTCCACCCGCCTGATCCTGCATAGCAAGGCTCAGACCACCGTTATGCACCTGGCTGCTGAAGCCGGCTCCGTTGAGGACCTCGAACTCGAAGACGTCCTGTCCGTCGGTTTCGGCGGCGTCAAGTGCGTTGAGTCCGGTGGCCCGGAACCCGGCGTTGGCTGTGCCGGCCGCGGCGTTATCACCGCCATCAACTTCCTGGAAGAAGAAGGCGCCTACGATGACGAACTCGACTTCGTCTTCTACGACGTGCTGGGCGACGTGGTCTGCGGTGGCTTCGCCATGCCGATCCGCGAAAACAAGGCTCAGGAAATCTACATCGTCTGCTCCGGCGAAATGATGGCCATGTACGCTGCCAACAACATCGCCAAGGGCATCGTGAAGTACGCCAACTCCGGTGGCGTCCGTCTCGGCGGCCTGATCTGCAACTCGCGTAACACCGACCGCGAAGACGAACTGATCATGGCCCTGGCTGCTGCCATGGGTACCCAGATGATCCACTTCGTGCCGCGCGACAACGCCGTTCAGCACGCTGAAATCCGCCGCATGACCGTGATCGAATACGATCCGACCCACAAGCAAGCCGACCAATATCGTCAGCTGGCCCAGAAGGTCCTGAACAACACCATGCTCGTCATCCCGACCCCGATCGAGATGGAACAGCTGGAAGACCTGCTGATGGAATTCGGCATCATGGAAGCGGAAGACGAGTCCATCGTCGGCAAGACCGCTGCCGACCTGGCTGCCTAAGCAACACCCGCTAGACGGCGGGGGCTAAGGCGCCCGCCACTTTCAACCAGAACGCTGGCTACAGATTGGTAGCAGCGTCAGGAGGAAAATATGAGCACCATGACTCGCGAAGAAACCGACGCCCTCATTGCCGAGGTGCTGGAGGTTTATCCGGAGAAGGCCAAGAAGGATCGTACCAAGCACCTGGCCTCGAACGACGTTTCCGTCGAACAATCCAAGAAGTGCATCACTTCCAACCGCAAGTCCCTGCCGGGCGTCATGACCATCCGTGGTTGTGCCTACGCTGGCTCCAAGGGCGTGGTCTGGGGTCCGATCAAGGACATGATCCACATCTCGCACGGCCCGGTCGGTTGCGGCCAGTACTCCCGCGCCGGTCGTCGTAACTACTACGTCGGCACCACCGGCGTGGACACCTTCGGCACGATGAACTTCACCTCGGATTTCCAGGAAAAGGACATCGTTTTCGGCGGCGACAAGAAACTCGCCAAGCTGATCGAAGAAATCGAACAACTCTTCCCGCTGCACAAGGGGATCTCGGTTCAGTCCGAATGCCCGATCGGTCTGATCGGTGACGACATCGAATCCGTCTCCAAGAAGGCTACCGCTGCCATCGACAAGCCGGTCATCCCGGTTCGCTGCGAAGGTTTCCGCGGCGTTTCGCAGTCCCTCGGCCACCACATCGCCAACGATGCGATCCGTGACTGGGTGCTCGACAAGCGCGATGGTCAGGCTTACGAATCGACCCCCTACGACGTGGCCATCATCGGCGACTACAACATCGGCGGCGACGCCTGGGCAACCCGTATCCTCCTCGAGGAAATGGGCCTGCGTGTCGTGGCTCAGTGGTCCGGCGACGGCACCATCGCTGAAATGATGAACACGCCGAAGGTCAAGCTGAACCTGCTGCACTGCTACCGTTCGATGAACTACATCTCCCGTCACATGGAAGAGAAGTACGGCATTCCTTACCTGGAATACAACTTCTTCGGCCCGACGAAGATTGTCGAATCCTGCCGCAAGATCGCTGCTTTCTTTGACGACACCGTCAAGGAAAAGACCGAAGCCATGATCGCTCGTTACCAAGTGATGATGGATGAGATCATCGCCAAGTACAAGCCGCGTCTGCAAGGCAAGAAGGTCATGCTCTACGTCGGCGGTCTGCGTCCGCGTCACGTTATCGGCGCCTACGAAGACCTCGGCATGGAAGTCATCGGCACTGGCTACGAATTCGCCCACAACGACGACTACGACCGTACGATCAAAGAGATGGGTGATGCCACCCTGCTCTACGACGACGTCACCGGTTTCGAGCTGGAAGAGTTCGTCAAGCGTCTGAAGCCCGACATGGTCGGCTCCGGCATCAAGGAAAAGTACATCTTCCAGAAGATGGGCATTCCGCTGCGCCAGATGCACTCCTGGGACTACTCCGGTCCGTACCACGGTTACGACGGTTTCGCGATCTTCGCCCGTGACATGGACATCGCCCTCTCCAACCCGACCTTCAAGAACCTGACCCCGCCGTGGAAGAAGGTTGCTGAAGAAGAGGTCAAGAAGGCCGCCTAAGACTCAGGAATTGAGAAACGGAAGTCGGTGGGGGTGATTGCGGACCCGAGTCCTTCACCCCCCGTCTTCCCAGACTCTGATCTTCAACCTTGCGCCCGGCACTGCAGATTGGCGGTACGGGCAAGGAGATAGCAATGCAAACTGCCGAGAAAATCAAGCCCTGTTATCCGCTGTTCCGCGACGACGACTACAAGAAGAACCTGGCTGAAAAGCGCCAGCAATTCGAGGAAGGTCACGGCGCTGACAAGGTGTACGAAACCTTCATGTGGACCACCTCGAAGGAATACCAGGATCTGAACTTCCAACGTGAAGCCCTGACCGTCGATCCGGCCAAGGCCTGCCAGCCGCTCGGTGCCGTCCTCTGCGCCTCCGGCTTCCACAAGACCCTTCCCTACGTACATGGCTCGCAAGGTTGCGTTGCCTACTTCCGCACCTACTTCAACCGTCACTTCAAGGAACCGTGCTCCTGCGTTTCCGACTCGATGACCGAAGACGCAGCCGTGTTCGGTGGTCAGAAGAACATGTTCGACGGCCTGGAAAACGCCAAGGCCATCTACAAGCCGGACATGATCGCCGTGTCGACCACCTGCATGGCCGAAGTTATCGGTGACGACTTGAACGCCTTCATCAACAACGCCAAGAAGGCCGGTCACGTGCCGGACGACTACCCGGTCCCCTTCGCCCACACCCCGTCCTTCGTCGGTTCGCACACGACCGGCTGGGACAACATGGAAGAAGGCATCCTCAAGTACTTCACGCTGAACACCATGGAAGGCAAGAAGCCGGGTAACAAGCAGACCATCAATCTGGTCCCGGGCTTTGAAACCTACCTCGGCAACTACCGTGTCGTGAAGCGCATGCTGACCGAAATGGGCGTCGGCTACACCATGCTCTCCGACCCGACCGATGTCTTCGACACCCCGGCTGACGGCGAATTCCGCATGTACGCCGGTGGCACGACGATGGACGAAATCAAGGATGCGCCGAACGCCATCACCACCGTCATGCTCCAGCCGTACCAGCTGGAAAAGACCAAGAAGTTCGTCGAGAACACCTGGAACCACGAAGTGCCCAAGCTGGAAATCCCGATGGGCGTCGAATGGACCGACAACTTCCTGATGAAGGTCTCCGAACTGACCGGCAAGCCGATCCCGGCCTCGCTGGAACTGGAACGCGGCCGCTGCATGGACCTGATCTCCGACAGCCACGCCTGGCTGCACGGCAAGAAGTTCGCCCTCTACGGCGACCCGGACTTCGTCATGGGCATGGTCAAGATCCTGCTGGAAGTCGGCGCCGAGCCGACCCACATCCTCTCCCACAACGGCAACAAGCGTTGGGGCAAGGCTGTCCAGAAGCTGCTCGACTCCAGCCCCTTCGGTGTCAATGGCAAGGTTTATGTCGGCAACGACCTGTGGCACATGCGCAGCCTGTGCTTCACGGACAAGCCGGACTTCCTGATCGGTAACTCCTACGGCAAGTACATCCAGCGCGACACCCGCTACAAGGGTGAAGAGTTCGAAGTGCCGCTGATCCGCATCGGCTTCCCGATCTTCGACCGTCACCATCAGCACCGCGCTACCACGCTGGGCTACGAAGGCATGATGACCGTGGTTACCCAACTGACCAACGCCGTCCTTGAGCAACTCGACAAGGAAACGATCGGCATGGGCACCACCGACTACAACTTCGACCTGGTCCGCTAATCCGGATCACCTGTGCCCCGCCGGTCGGCAACGGCAGCGGGGCACAGGCACGCGAGCGACTTGCTTAACCTAGGGAGAACATAAATGGCCAACATCATGATCCGTCAGGGCGAAAAGGGATTGACCTTTTATCTCCCGAAGCGCGACCTGGAAGCCTCCATCGAGTCCATCGAATTCGACACCCCGGAAAAATGGGGTGGCGAGCTGAAGCTGGACAACGGTGGTTCCTACTACATCGATCCGATCGCCAAGCCGCCTCGTCTGCCGATTTCCCTGCGCGCCAAGCGCCTCGGCGCCGCCGAGGACTGAGTTTCGTCAAACCCTACCCGCCAAGCCAGCCGATTAGCCAGCGACCGCGGATGAAAGGAGAGCATCATGGCAATGAAGATTGATCCCGACATGTGCACGGCCTGTGGCGACTGCAAGCCGGTCTGCCCGACCAAGTCGATCAGTTCCGGCAAGATCTTCTACAAGATCGACGCTGCCACCTGTACGGAATGCGACGGCCACAACGATTCCCCGTTGTGCGTCGACGTCTGCCCGTCCGGCTGCATCAGCCCGGCCTGATCGTTTTGCCCGTCAGGCCGGTTCCCAGTCCGGCCTGACCTCCGCTACATCGAAACAGTTCCTTGAGCCGAGTGCCGGCCGACGGCTTTGCCGTGCCGACTTTCTGCTGAAGACGCTGCCAGGAGCCCATCATGTCGCCCTCACCCATTGCCTCCCGCGAAGCTGCACTGCGCATCGCGCTCGCCGCCCGCGCCCTGAACGGTCTCGATATCAAGGCCTTCGCCGGCGCCTTGCTGGAAAAGCTCGAAGCCCCGCTGACCGAAGCCAAGCTCAGCAAGCTGACCGTCGAGGACCTGCGCGTCATCCTGGCCGGCGATTTTGCCGAGCAGGGTTGCCATGTCGGCGTCGAAGCCGAACAACTCAAGGAAGCCGTCCGCCTGCTCTGGGGCCAAGGCATCGCGCACGACGATTTTCCGACCATCGAAGCCTACGCCGATGGCGAAATGCCCGGCTCGATCCGCGTCGCCGTCGCTGCCAATCGCGGCGAAAACCTCGATGGACACTTCGGCTCCTGCGACCGTTTCCTGGTCTATCAGGTTGGCCAGCAGGCGATCAAGCTGATCGACGTGCGCAGCACCGCCGAGGCGGATGGCTCGGAAGACAAGAATGAGGCCCGCTCCGAACTGATCGGCGACTGCCAGATCGTTTATATCCAATCCATCGGCGGCCCGGCCGCGGCCAAGGTGGTACGTGCCGGCGTGCATCCGATCAAGAAACCGACCGGCGGTCCGGCCCGCGAAGCGCTGGCCGAACTGCAAAGCCGTCTGTCCTGCCCGCCGCCCTGGCTGGCGCAGATCATGGGCGTGCCTTCGGCTTCGCTCGCCCGCTTCGAAGAAGGTCTGGAGGAGGAGGAATCGGCATGATTTCCTCGAACCAGATTGCCCAGGTTGGCGAAGCCGTGTTGCTCGATGCCCGCGCCGGCTCGCTGCGCCAGCGCTTTCCCGACCTGCACTTCACGGAATGCAGCGAAGACGACATTTCGCCGCGCTACAAACCGGCATTCAGCGTCACCGGCTTCGAGCTTTACTTGATCACCGGCGCCAGCGGCCATTGCCTGGAGCTGACCAACGACCCCGCTATCGCTACCGGCATTCTCGTTGCCAGCAAGGTCGATGACGACGAGTGAACGCTCTCCAGGGGAAGCCGGCGTCGGTCGCCTGGGGCTGTGCTCCGGTTGCACTTACTACCCGGAATTCCTCAAGGCCTACCGGTGCACGCCGGGCGATGCCTGCATCCGTGCCCATAGCGGCCGGCAGATCGACCGTTTCCTGCGCAACAACCCGGAACAGGCCGAGAAATACCTCGACGATCTGTTCTGGGAACGCCGCGCCATCGCCACCCGCTATGCAGCGGTGGACAGCATTTTTCGGCTGAAATCCGACCCCGACGAAGTCGTGCGCCGCGTCGTCGTTACCCGCTTGCCTGTCGATCAACTCGACAGCATGATTAACGACCCGGATCGCGAAGTGCGCCTGTCCGTCGCCACCCGCCTGCCCGAGCCCCTGCTCGTTCGCCTGATTGACGACGAGGACTACCTGATCCGCGCCACTGTCGCTCGCCGCCTGCCACACGGACAACTGGCCAAGCTGGCCAAGGACAGTGAGCGCGAGGTGCGCAAGGTGGTTGCTTCGCGCCTGCCTCCTTTTGCCCTGCACATGCTGGCCAGCGATCCCGAACCCGAAGTCCGTGCCATCGTGGCCGAACGCGCCCTGCCCGGCCTCGCCGCCACCTTCTTGCAGGATGAGGAATGGTGGGTACGTCTGGCTGCCGTGGCCAATGCTCCGCTCGAATTTTTGCCGCCGCTGACCGAAGACCCCGAGGTCGAGGTCCGCGAGGCAGTCATCGCCCGCCTGGCGGAATCAACCACCGCCTGATCCCGAGGAAACGTCATGAAAGAAGCCCTGGCCTGGTCTGAATACTGTAAATCGCTCGCGCCGGCTATCGTCGAAACCTGCGCCAAGACCTCGGTCAGCGCCGGGCCTTCCGGGCTGACCAAAGCCCTCTCCGCCGCCATCGAGGAATGGAAATTCCGCCACGCCTTCGCGCGCGGCGGCTGGTATCGCCTGGGCGGCATCGTCGATGCCGACGGCCAGCGTGTCAGCGATAACCTGGAAAGCTGGGTGGAAAACGAACTCGACGCCCGCGACGGCGACATGGGCCAACTGGCCGACGACTACGCCGACAAGACGCTCTACGCCAGCCAGTTGGTCGGCCAGACACACTACCTGATCGCCCCCGAAGGCGAAGGCCATGCCGATTTCCTGCAGCTTGAGATCGAAGACCTGCAGGAAACCCGTTCGCACCAGCTTTTTGCCAATGATCCGTCCACCGTCGAAGAGTTGATTGATCCGCGCGAAGGCAAGGATAATCCGCAACCGCTCGGCTTGCCGTTCTACACCTTCCGCCGCATCCAGCATATCGGCGCCTTCCTGCAGCGCATGCTGGCGCAGAAACCCGACCCCGCGCCCATCCACCGCATGATCGACGACTGGGCCAAGAGCAGCGCCGGCAGCACCAGCGCCTTCTACAACCACTGGGTCATTGCCACCCGTGAGCACCTGGACCGCTATCACCAACCGGTCTTCCGCGCCCAGCCGATTCCCACACTAGCTGGCGAACCGCCGGAGTTCGAGGCGCAACCCGGCACCAGCGGCCTGGAGCTGCAGAAGGCGCTGACCCAGTTCGACCGCGCCGTCGGCTATCCGATGGCCTGGTACTTCCACATGCTGACCACCAAGGCCGTGCCGCACTGGGTGGCGCAGACCGTGGTCGAGGATTCGCTCGGCGGCCTGGCCTACTTGCCGCAGAAAGACGTGGAAGTGATCCGCAGTTGGCTACATCGCCCCTACGCGGTCTGATTCCCGCCCAATCACAATGAACCGGCGCCAAGGTGCCGGTTTTTGTTTGCGCTGGTTTTTTGCTGTTTTGGCCGGTGCACCGCAGCAGTCGCATGCTCAATCGGTGCGCCGCCGACATCGCCAAATTGCGCTGATTGCTGGCGTGTCGTAACAATTCATAAGATAATTCACGTTTGCAATTCCAGCGTAGTTTGCATTTTTGCGAATTTATTCACTATGCATTTCCAATGGGGGAAATGCATGGAACCAAGGGGAACAACGATGTTTCGCGTCTTCTTCGCCAGCCTTCTGATGTTGGCGACGACGTCGATTTGTCCAGCGAGCGCAGAAGCTGGCGAAGCCTTCCGGGTTGGGGTCAATCACAACGACCGTCCATTCTGCATGGTGGACGAAAAAGGTGAATTGACGGGCTTTTCGGTCGAGGTCGCACACGCCATCTGCAAGGCAATGCGTACCGATTGCCAACTGGTGGCGACGAACTTCGCAGATTTCCTGCCCTCGATCATCGATGGCCGCCTCGATTTCGTCGTGGCCAACGTACTGAGAACCAGCGAGCGGGAAAAGTTGGTCGATTTCAGCAAACCCTTCTGGCGTTCGGCCTCGATGTTCATCGGCAAACCTGGCGTGCTGAAAGACCTGAGCGCAGCGTCGCTCAAGGGGAAGCGCATTGCCGTACACCGCGGCTCGGTTCAGGAAAAATACCTGCGTGAAAATTATGCCGACAGCCTGGCCATTCAATCATTCCCCACCAATATCGAACGCAACGCCGCCTTGGTGCAGGGGCAAGCCGACTTGGCCTTCGGTTCGACCGTCAGCCATTTCGCCTTCCTGACCACGCCGGAAGGCGCCGGCTTCGATTTCATCGGCCAGCCACTGGACGGCCAAGGGCTCGGTGGCGGCGTCGCCATCCCGCTGCTCAAGGGCCGCCCGGACTTGCGTCAGCGCCTGGATGCCGCCATCGACGCGATCGTCGCCGACGGCACCTTTGCCCGCATCAGTCGAAAGTATTTCGGCGCCAGCATGTTCTGACCGTTTGATGGCGAACGAAGCTCATCCTCAAACCGTTTCCCGTTGGCGGATGTCCCGCCTCTTCGGCCTTGGCCTCGCCGTGGTCTTCGTGGTCTCCGTGGTCTTGAGCTGGCGCCATATTCACGATCTCAACGCAATCCGCGAACTGGCCCGCGAAACCCGCGACGAAGCCCTGCCGAAAGTGATCGCCCGCCAGGAAATCGCCCGCGATATCGGACAGCTGATCGTCCTCGGCGAAGAGCTGTTGGCGGCCAGTGAAGCCAGCGACCGTCGCCGCCATCTGCTGGCGGCCAAGACTCTGGTCTTCAACGAGCCGGAATTGCGTGGCGATTCGACCATATCGGCCACTGTCGACCTGAGCTTGCGTTTCCTGGCCGAATACGCCGTGAGCAACGAGGCCTTCGGCGAAAAATCGAAGGCCGAGTGGAGCGGGATCAAGTTACGTCTGCAAGAAGCCATCGATGCCAGTTCGGATAGCGCTCGCCTGCTCACCCAGCAACGTCTCGAAGCCGTCGAAGGACTGACGCGCGAAATCGACTTCATGCAACGCCTGTCCTTCGCCGGTTTCGTCATTCTGCTCGGCTTGGCAGCCTGGCTGGTCCGCCGCCTGATTGTGCGACCGCTTGAGAATGCGACCGAGCTCCTGGCTGTCGCCACGCGCGGCGAAGAGCTTCCGGAGCACGGCCGCAGCCGCATTGCCGAAGTCGATGCCATGCTGGTCGCGGCGGATTCCCTGATCCATTCGGCGCGCATGCTGGCGGACGAAAGGGAACGATCCATCCGCGATCGCATCGCCGCGGCAGAAAAATACGCTCACCAGCTCGAGGAAAAGGTCGCCGAGCGCACGGCCGAACTCGCCGTGGCACGCGACCATGCGGAGCGCATGGCCCAGGCCAAAAGCGAGTTCCTCGCGCACATGAGCCACGAAATTCGTACCCCGCTCAATGGCATTACCGGGATGGCCCACCTGATCCGCAAAGGCGGCCTGACGCCCGAACAGATCAAGCGCATGGATGCGCTCCTGGCATCGAGCCAACACCTGCTGAACGTGATCAATTCAATTCTTGAACTCTCCAAGATCGAAGCCGGCAAGTTCACGCTGGAAGAAACCGGCGTCCGGGTCGATAGCGTCATAGCCAACGTCGCTTCCATCATCAGCGATCTGCTCCACACCAAGCCGGTCGAACTGCGCACGGAAGTCGAAGCGCTTCCGCACCATCTGCTTGGCGACCCGACGCGCATCCAGCAAGCCCTGCTCAATTACGCCGGAAACGCCGTCAAGTTCACCGACACCGGCAGCATCACACTGCGCGTACGCGCACTCGAAGAAGACGCCGCCAGCGCTGTGATTCGCTTCGAAGTGTCAGATACCGGCATCGGCATCGCGGCCGATGCCCTGACCAGGCTCTTCAGCGCCTTCGAACAGGCCGACGCCAGGTCGACGCGCAAATACGGCGGCACCGGCCTGGGCCTGACGATTACCAAAAAGATCGCCAAAATCATGGGCGGCGATGCCGGTGCCGAAAGCACGCCCGGCGTCGGCAGCACCTTCTGGTTCACCGTACGGCTCAAGAAGGGCATCGGCGAGACCGCACCGGCCAGCAACGGCAAGCCGCTCTGGGCCGAAGAAACCCTGAAACGCAATTTCCACGGCACCCGCGTCCTGTTGGTCGAAGACGAGCCGATCAACCGCGA
This sequence comes from Azonexus sp., assembly GCA_041904995.1. Taxonomy (GTDB): domain Bacteria; phylum Pseudomonadota; class Gammaproteobacteria; order Burkholderiales; family Rhodocyclaceae; genus Azonexus. The sequence continues at coordinate 30,181 of JAYRMB010000015.1, read as the reverse complement.
AATCGCCGAAGCGATATTGAACGACGTCGATCTGGTAGTCGACCTTGCCGAAGATGGTCAGGCTGCCGTCAATGTCGCCAAGGCCAACGCCTACGCCCTGATCCTGATGGACATGCAGATGCCCATCATGGACGGTCTGGAAGCGACAAGACAAATTCGCCAGCTGCCGCAATACCGCCGGACGCCCATCATCGCCATGACGGCGAATGCCTTCGCGGAAGACAAGGCACGCTGTTTCGACGCCGGCATGGACGACTTCATCGCCAAGCCGGTACAACCGGAGAAACTCTTCGCCACGCTGTTGAACTGGCTTTCAAGGGAACATTGATCTGAACTTTTCTGGACTCTCGGCGGTCTTGGTTTTTACCGGTTTTGATCGGTACACCGCAGACATGCGTCGCTCCATGCCTGCCAGGCATTGGCCAAGGACAATCGGCCCCCTGCGCGAGTAGCATGACGACGAGTATCCGAACGGCAATCAAAAGAATAATCATCCGATGCACAGCCCAACCTTAATCATCCTGTTGGTCATTCTCCTGGGCATCATGGCGCTCAGCCAGATTGCCGCCTGCATCTTGAGCCAAAGGATGCGCACCCCATTGATGTATTGGGCCGGCGCCAACCTGTTTGCCCTGTTGTCTGCCCTCAATCTACTGATGCGAACAGGCCAACCTGGCCTCATCGAGATTCTCACCGCCCAGGCCAGCCAATTCCTGATCGCCTATCTGATGCTCATGGGGACCCGCTGCTTTGCCGGGCTGAAACCCTGGCCGCTGCGCTACGCGATCGCATTGACACTGATCCATGTCGGCATTGCTGCCTCGTCAACGCTTCTCGTCCCGAACGCAGCGTTGCGCATCACCGCCTCCAGCCTGATCATCGGCACCCTGCTCGTACTCTGTGCCCGCACCATTGCCCGCGGCCCCATCCGCGAATTCCCGGCCCGCTATTTCTTCGCCTCAGCCTGCGGGCTGCATGCCTTGTTCGTCTTTGCCCGCGTCATCGTGGTCAATCGCTCCCCCGAACTGGCGGTTGAATTGACCCAAAGTACGACCGTACCGCCAACGATGGTTCTGGAAGCGCTCATTTTCCTGGTCACCACCGCCATTTCGACCTTGATGCTGGTGAACGAAACCGTCACCACCGAACTCAGGCGCCTGGCCGATATCGACCATCTGACGGCAACCTTCAACCGGCGATCCTTCCTTTCCCTGCTCAACAAAGCGATCGGTACGGCGGAGCGAACGAATGCCCCGCTTTCCGTGCTCGTCATCGATCTGGACCATTTCAAGGAAATCAACGATTCCTACGGCCACCGGATCGGCGACGAAGCGCTCGCCCACTTCGCCACGATGGCCAACGCCTGCCTGCGCAACGAAGACATCCTCGGTCGCATTGGCGGCGAGGAATTCGCGGTATTTCTCCCCAATGCCGGCATGACCGATGCGCACGCCATTGCCGAAAGGCTACGCCAGCACCTGTTGGCGGAGCCCTTACCCGCGCCCAACCAATCGATTCCGCTCACCGCCAGCATCGGCGTGGCCCAGTATCACCCCCAGGAGTCGATCGAAAGCCTGCTGCAGCGGGCCGACAAAGCCATGTACCAGGCCAAGGCAAACGGACGGAACCGCGTCGAATCCTCGCCTTTGCCGCTGGCGCTTCCAGCCGTCACGGAATAAACGGCAGCGACAGATCTGCCGTCCGCGTCGCCCCGCCGCGCAAGCGTTCGCACATCTGGCGGAAGACCTGCACCGACTTGCCTTCCGAACGCCGGGCGTGACGTACGATGTGGAACTGGCGGCGCAAGTCGAATTGCGGGGTAGCGATCTCGACCAGACTGCCGCGGCGAAAAGCTTCGCGCAAGGACAGGCGCGACAGACAACTGATGCCCAAGTCGGATTCGACGGCGCGCTTGATCGCCTCGGTATGCTCCAGTTCCAGCCGCAATTCGTAGCGCCCCAACGCCGGAGCGACGATGCGGTCGAATTGCTGGCGCGTGCCTGAACCGGCCTCGCGCAAGATCCAGCCCTGAGCGGCAAGCGTCGCATTATCGGCTACCCCGCTTGCCGCCAAGGGATGCGACGGGGCGCAAAAAACGACCAGTTCATCCTCCAGCCACGGTTCCACCAGCAAGTCCGGATGGCTGATCTCACCTTCGACCAGCGCCACATCGCAATCGAAACGCAGCAGGCGCTCGACGATGGCGTGCGTGTTGGCCACCTGCAGGCGGACCGGTGAATTGGGGTAATCGCGCATGTAGTCGGCGATGACCAGGGTGCCGAGATAGTTGCCGATGGTCAGCGTTGCGCCAACCTTGAGCGGGGCCAGTTGCCCGCCGGCCAGGTAGGCCTCGACCTCGCGCGCCTGGCCGAGCAGGCTGTCCACCATCGGCAGCACGCCCTGCCCGGTCGCATTCAGATGCAGCGACTTGCCGATGCGGTCGAACAACGGGCAATCGAATTGCCGCTCCAACTCGACCAATGCATTGCTGGCGGCCGATTGCGACATGGCCAGTTGCTCGGCGGCACGCGAGACATTCTGTTCGCGGGCGATGGCGGCGAAGATTTCGAGTTGGCGCAGCGTGAGCTTCATATCGATTTTTCAAATATGTTTTAGCTAAATTATCCGCTTTATTAAATTACTAAAGCAACTAAACTAAGCTCGTCAAAAACAGCCACCGTCAAACGCCATGAGCGCCTTCAATACCGAAACCGTCGTTTCCGTCCATCACTGGAACGACAGCCTGTTCACCTTCCGCACCACGCGCGATCAGAGCCTGCGCTTCAGCAACGGCCAGTTCGTGATGATCGGCCTGGAGGTCAACGGCCGGCCGTTGATGCGTGCCTATAGCGTGGCCAGCGCCAATTACGAAGAGCACCTGGAATTCTTCAGCATCAAGGTGCAGGACGGCCCGCTCACCTCGCGCCTGCAGCACCTGCAACCGGGCGACAAGCTGCTGGTCAGCCGCAAGCCGACCGGTACGCTGGTCCTGCGCGACCTCAAGCCCGGCAAGCGCCTCTTCCTGTTCGCCACCGGCACCGGCCTCGCCCCCTTCATGAGCCTGATCCACGATCCGGAAACCTACGAGCGCTTCGAGAAGATCATCCTGATCCACGGCGTGCGCTGGACCAACGAACTGGCCTACCACGACTACATCGAGCAGGACCTGAAGGAACACGAATACCTGGGCGACGAGATCCGCGACAAGCTGATCTATTACCCGACGGTGACGCGCGAGCCCTTCCGCAACACCGGCCGCCAGACCGACCTGATCACGTCCGGCAAGCTCTTCCGCGACATCGGCGAACCACCGCTCGACCCGGCCACCGACCGCGGCATGATCTGCGGCAGCCCGGCCATGCTGAAGGAAATCTCGACCATGCTCGACACCTACGGCTTCCAGATCTCGCCGCACATCGGCGAAGCCGGTGACTACGTGATCGAACGCGCTTTCGTCGAGCAGTAAGGAATTGCTCGCTCGCCAGAGCGCCAAGTCGGCGGCGCACTCCCTCCCCTGACATGGGGAGGGCTGGGGAGGGGTTTGAAAATCGCCCCCCGTTTTTTTGCCTTTTTGCCCCGTGCACCGCAGCAGTGCCTTTTTGCACCGAGGCAGCACACTTGTCGCATTCACGACAAGCATCTGCCATTGAATTCTCGCTAAATTTCAACAGCTTGCGCCATTCAAGCCGTGGCACCCTTCTTGCTGACATCAGTTCAGCACTCAGGAGATGCCCATGAAAGCCAGCGAAATTCAGGCCCTGCTCGACGAACCGGCGTGTAGCCACAACAAGAAGGAAAAGTCCGGCTGTGCCCGGCCCAAGCCCGGCGCCACGGCCGGCGGCTGTTCCTTCGACGGCGCGCAGATCGCGCTGCTGCCCATCGCCGACGTCGCCCACATCGTCCATGGCCCGATCGCCTGCGCCGGCTCCTCATGGGATAACCGCGGCACCCGCTCCTCCGGCCCGACGCTCTACCGCATCGGCATGACCACCGACCTGTCGGAAACCGACGTGGTCATGGGTCGCGGCGAGAAGCGCCTGTTCCATGCCGTCAAGCAGGCCATCGACAGCTATTCGCCGGCCGCCGTCTTCGTTTACAACACCTGCGTCACGGCGCTGATCGGCGACGACGTCGATGCCGTGTGCAAAGCCGCCACCGAGCGCTGGGGCACACCGGTCGTACCGGTCGATGCCGCCGGCTTCTACGGCACCAAGAACCTCGGCAACCGGCTGGCCGGCGAATCGATGTTCAAGCACGTCATCGGCACGCGCGAGCCGGAGCCCGCCAAGCCCCGCGCCGACGGCCTGCCGACCTACGACGTGAACCTGATCGGCGAATACAACATCGCCGGCGAGTTCTGGCATGTCGCGCCGCTGTTCGACGAACTTGGCCTGCGCATCCTGTGCACGCTGTCCGGCGATTCGCGCTTCCATGAGGTGCAGACCATGCACCGCGCCAAGGTGAACATGGTGGTCTGCGCCAAGGCGCTGCTCAATGTGGCGCGCAAGATGCAGGACAACTACGGCATTCCGTTCTTCGAAGGCAGCTTCTACGGCGTCGCCGACATGTCGAACGCACTGCGCGATTTCGCCAAGCTGATCGGCGATCCCGACCTGATGGCACGCACCGAAGCCGTGATCGCCCGCGAAGAAGCCAAGTCGCGCGCGAGGCTCGACCCCTGGCGCGAAAAGCTCAACGGCAAGCGCGTGCTGCTCTACACCGGCGGCGTCAAATCTTGGTCCATCGTCTCCGCCTTGCAGGATCTCGGCATGAAAGTGGTCGCCACCGGCACCAAGAAATCGACCGAGGAAGACAAGGTGCGCATCCGCGAACTGATGGGCGACGACACCAAGATGATCGACGACGGCAGCCCCAAGGCGCTGCTCTCGACGTATCGCGAATACAAGGCCGACATCCTGATCGCTGGCGGCCGCAACCTCTACACGGCGCTTAAGGCGCGCATTCCCTTCCTCGACATCAACCAGGAACGCGAATTCGGCTACGAGGGCTACACCGGCATGGAAGAGTTGGCCCGCCAACTGGCGCTGTCGATGAACAGCCCGGTCTGGGAAGCGGTACGCCGCCCGGCCCCGTGGGCAAGGCAGAACGCTGCCGGCCAGGTGCTGGCCGCCTGACTCCGACAGATTTCCCTTCGACAGGAATTGAAAAGGCCGGGCATGCCCGGCCTTTTTTTTGCCTGAACCCTGCTTCGCTCAGGGCAGCTTGAACTGCCCGACCGCGGCCTGCAGTTCGTGCGCCATGCGCTGCATTTCCTCGGCGGCGCCGGCGTTGCCGGTCATCGTCGCGCTGACTTCCTCGGCCATGCTGGCGATGTGTTCGACATTGGCCGCAATATCGTTGGCCGCCGTGCCCTGCTCGCGCGTGGCCTGTGCCACGTCGCGCGCCTTGGCCACCGAATCCTCGGCCTCCCGCCAGATAGCGCCGAGAATGCTTGCCACCTCATGCACCTGCGCCATACTGGCCTGCACCTGCGGCACGGTTTCCTGCATGGTATTGACCACCCCGTCGGTCTCAACCTGCACCGACTGCACGGTGGTCGCGATGCGGGTCGTCGCTTCCGAGGTCCGCTCGGCCAGCTTGCGCACTTCGTCGGCCACCACGGCAAAGCCGCGGCCCTGCTCGCCGGCACGTGCCGCTTCGATGGCGGCATTCAAGGCCAGCAGGTTGGTCTGGTCGGCGATTTCCTTGATCACATTGGCCACCGAGCCGATCTCGATGGAACGGCTCTTCAGTTCCTCGACCTTGGTCGCCGAGGTCGAGATCAGGCGCTCGACTTCCTGCACTTCCGCCGCCGCTTTTTCTACCGCTGTCTGACCATGCGATGCCTTCTGCAAGGTATCGGCAGCTCGCTCTTCGGTGGCCACGGCAATTTCAGACACTTCGTTGATGCTGACCGTCACCTGCTCCAGCGCTGCTGCGCTGGTGATGGTTGCCTGCGCCTGCTCATGGCTCGCTGTCGCTACCTGCGTGGCTGCGGTGGCGATGTGCTGGGCGTGCGAGGTCAGCGAATCGGCTACCGAGACCATCTTCTTCATCATGCCGACCAGGCCATCGCGCATATTCGCTACGGCCGCCAGCATGCTGTTCTGGTCGGCGGCGCCGAGGTCGATCGACTGGCTCAGGTCGCCACGAGCGATGGTCTGTACAACGGAAACCGCGTAGGTCGGCTCACCGCCCAGTTGCTTGAGAATGCTACGCGCGACGAACAGGAAGATGAGGACGATGACGATGACAATGGGCACGGCCAAAGCCAGCATGCGGCCAGCCTGGCTCCAGAACGCCGCACTGACGTCATCGAGATAGACCCCAGCCCCCAACACCCAGCCCCACGGGGAAAACAGGTTGGCATAAGACACCTTGGCCACATTGGCACCCCCTGCGGTCTTCGGCCATTCGTAATCGACATAGCCGCCTTCCGACTGGTTGCGCGCAATATCGACCAGATCGCTCATGAAATAGCGGCCGGTGCTGTCCTTGGTATCCTTGCCCGACTTGCCCTCGACCTCGGGCTTACCCGGGCTGAGCACATAGTTGTACTCGGTATTCAGGATGAAGACGTAGTTGCCACCGTTGAAGCGCAATGGACGCAAGGCGGCGATCGCCTGCTTCTTGGCTTCTTCCTCGCTCAGCGCCCCTTGGGCCTGCAATTTCTGGAAATACTCCACGGTTGCCTTGGCGCTTTCAGTCACCGAGCGTATTTCTGCCCGGCGATCTTGCTCCATGACCTTTTTCAGATCAAACAGTGCTGTTGTGCCAATGGCAATAAAGCCAACGATGACAGCGACAAATGCGATCAGCAAACGACTCTTGAGCGTCAGCGATGACATCCGAACCCCCTAAAAATTAATTATTAGTAAATTTGATTTACATGAATAAAGAACATATACGCCACAATGCCTAATATCATTGGCAGTTTACGTTAACGTAAAATTGCATAATAGTTTATTAGCATTTTGTTAAGACAATAAAAATAACAAACACTTGTTGTAACACTGACCACAAAGTCATCATTTCTTGATTTCCCTCACCGGATGACCAGGGCACTTCTTCGTATAATCAGCCGCTGATGAAGCCCGAAACCACCTCGCTTGCCGAGCATCTCCATCTTGCCGCCGAGAGGCAGGCAGCGGCATTGGCATTGCGCTACGACAAGCAGTGTTATTCGTTCGCCGAACTGTTTGATGCAGTTCAACGGCTGAACAGATGCGCCCCCCATACCTCGCCGCAGAGTGCCGGCAATGTCTTCGAACTCACGCTGAGCGCATACGCCCACAGCCTTGAAAATCGCCCTTTTTGGCCGGTGCACCGCAGCAGTGAGCAAGACACCCTGCCTTTGCATCCCAAAGCCGCGCTGATCATCTCGACCAGCGGCAGCGAGGGCCAACCGCGCGCCGTGCAACTCTCCAACGCGCAAATGACCCTCGCCGCGTCGGCGGCCAATGCCCGGCTGGGCCTGCAAGCCAGCGATGCCTGGCTGAACTGCCTGCCGCTCTACCATATCGGCGGCCAGAGCATTCTCTGGCGCTGCGCGCTGGCCGGCGCCACCGTCGTGCTGCACGAGGGCTTCGAGCCGGCAGCCATTGCCCGCGATTTCGCCCGCCACGCCATCACCCACATCTCGCTGGTGCCCGCCATGCTGGCCCACCTGCTCGATGCCGGCATCGCCCCGCCACCTTCGCTGCGCTGCGCCATGATTGGCGGTGCCGCCCTCAGCCTGCCGCTGTATCAACGCGGCGTCGCCGCCGGCTGGCCGCTGCGGCCGAGCTACGGCATGAGCGAGACGTGCGCCCAGATCGCCACCTGGCAACCTGACGACGGTCCGTGGCACGAAGGCCTGGTCGGCCGCGTCATGCCCGACCATGAAGTCGCCATCGCCGCCGACGGCCGCATCCGCCTGCGCGGCCCGCAATTGATGCTGGGCTATGTCGACGGCAGCGGAGTCGATGCCGACGGTTGGTTCACCACCGGCGATCTCGGCCGACTCGATGCCGATGGTCGTTTGACTGTGCTCGGCCGGGTCGACGACATGTTGATCAGCGGCGGCAAAAACGTACATCCGCTCGAAGTGGAATCCTGCCTGGCCGCCTGCCCCGGCGTCATCGACGTCGCCGTCACTGGTCGCCCCGACCCGGTGTGGGGCGATCTCGTCGTTGCGCTGGTCGTCGGTCCAGTCGATATCGACGAATTGCAGGCACACGCTCGCCGCCATCTGCACAGCGCCGCGCTACCGCGCCGCGTGGTGCAACTCGACTGCCTGCCGCGCAACGCCACCGGCAAGCTGGAACGCGCCGCCCTGCGCCAACTCGTCCGCGAGGCCGAGGCATGAGAACGCGCCTGCGCCAATGGCTCGCTTCCGGCAAAGCGGCGAGTGCCTTACGCGACAAGGCGGCCGGCGCCCCGGCGGCAGCGCCGATCAGCGTCGATTTTCCGCTCCCGGCTTCACCGGCCACCAGCGACAACTGGCTCTCGCTCCTGCCACCCGAGCAGCCCTTCTGGTATCGCGCCCGGCCGGCCAAGGGCGAGTTCCTGCTCGGCATCGGCCACGCGCTGCATGTCGCCAGCGCCGGCCCCAATCGCTTCGCTGCGCTCGACCACGCCTGGCGCGGCATGGTCGAACACTGGCACGCATCGTCCAACGCCGCTGCCTTTGCAGGCTTCGCCTTTGCCGACGACAACGACGCGCCGCTACCCAACGCCCTGATCGCCCTGCCCGCTCTGCTGCTGCGGCGTACCGATGAAGGCGCAACGCTGACACTAACCGCCCCGGCCGGCCGCATCGACGAAAGCGCTGCCCTCTGGCCAACCTGGCTCGAAGGCACAGCCTGCGCGCCCACTCCGAAAATCACTTGGCCGCAAGAACCTCCACTGGCCGAACAAGCCTGGCAAACGCGCGTCGATGCTGCCCTGCGCGACATCGCCGCCGGCCGCCTGGCCAAAGTTGTCCTTACCCGCCAGCGCAAACTGTTGGCCGACCAGCCCGTTTCGCCCACCTGGCTGCTCGCCCGCCTGAACGAGCAGCAACCCGACAGCGTCGTCTTCGCCCACCGCAACGGCCACCAGGTCTTTCTCGGTGCCACGCCGGAACGGCTGGTGCGACTGCGCGGACGCCAGGCTGAAGTCGACGCCCTTGCCGGCACCGCCTGGCCCGGCTCGCCAACGCTCGACATCGAAAAGAACCGCCAGGAACAAGCCTACGTCGTCGACGCAGTCCACCAGGCACTGACCCATTTGTGCCAGACACCGCCCAGTATCTCCGCCACTGAAGAACACGCCGCCGGTCAGTTACTGCATCTGCGCAATCGCATCGCAGGCCAGCTTCGCCCAGAAGCCAGCCTCTTCGACCTGCTGCGCAGCCTGCACCCGACGCCCGCTGTCGGTGGCTACCCGAACGGCGCGGCGCAAGCCTGGCTGAACGCCCATGGCGAACGCCGCAGCGCCTGGTACAGCGGCGGCTTCGGCATCCTGCAGCCCAATGGCGACAGCGAGTTCTCCGTTGCGCTCCGCTCCGCCCTGGTCGACGGCAACACCGTCGAACTGCAAGCCGGCGCCGGCATCGTCGCCGGCTCGGATGCACAGCTGGAATGGGCCGAAACGGAAGCCAAGTTCGGCACCCTGCTGGCGGCAATCCAGCCCGACGCCGACGACATCAACCGGGCTGCCTGAAATTTTTGAAAATTAGCCGTTTTAGGCAGTGCACCGCAGCAAGGTTGGCCGCGCGATTTTGGATATTCGGCCAATGCTTCTTTCGTCGGCAAATCGTGGTTGACGCCCAACACATGGGTTGCTCCAATTGAAGACAACGCACGAGCGAGGACAAGGGCATGGAAGCAAATCAGTCTCAGGACGACAAGCAAGCCACCTCCTCTAACCGGATCACCTTCAAATATCGCACGGGGCCTGCCGCTCTACGATGTCTGTCTGACGGTTTGGCTTATTTCGCAAAACCTTCAGAGTTCAACGACTGCCTCGAAGGCAAGTTTGATCATTCAAGTGCAGCTGACTATATCGAACGCCTGGATCGGTCGATCAAAAATGTGGCAGAGCAGCGCGGTTGTGCCGGTGGATACGAAGTACCGAGGGAGAATCTAGCGTCATTTGAAGTGAAACATGCTCGCGATAATGCAAACTTCTCGGAAGCAACTCAGCGAGTCGGTATCTATTCGACGGCGAGCAGGCCAGATAATCAACCGATGTGGGCTTACTACTGTGACAACTCGAAGGGCTTCTGTTTCGAGTTAGAGTGGCCCGACTCCGTGTTGGGGCGATACCAGATTGCCCCGGTCGGCGTGCTTTATTCATCGGTAGCACGCGTGCACAACCGAGCCGAGATTTTCGACACCTTGATGCGAGAGGAAGCAGAGTTACATCCGGATTGGTCGATGGACCGAATTTTTGAAGAAACTCAGTCTGAATTCTTTAATTTTCGCTTTCAGATGCTGAACACATGCCGCGCTTTGTCTATAAAGCACAGCGACTGGTCCCACGAACATGAAGTCCGTTTTGTTACTCCTCGCGCCGGCCCCTTGCCGATCATGAGTCAGATACTCAAGCGCGTTTACTTCGTGCGCACGGATTTTCCCGAGTGGGGACCGGTGATGATGTTGCTGCATCAGCTCTATCCGAATGTTGAGCTAGCGAAGCTTACCTTTCAACATGTAGAACCATATGTAAAAGTGCAGGGCTTGACCAAGAAGCTGATCCCGATTCACGAATGAATTTCGAGGAGCGTGGATCAACCGGATAACGCGCCAACTGTTTCAGCATTAGGACCGGCCGAGCGTCTGCTTTAAATTTAGGAACTAACTGACCGCTTGTGGCAGATACCAGTCCCGCCAAGCCACGACTCACTCCAAGTCACACCCGTGTAACACAAGTGCAACAAAATTAGGCCCTTGAGGCCTATACTTGAGAAGTTACCTGGAGTGCGCGATGAATCATCCCTACCTGAAGCCCCGTTTTCCGACCGAAAACTATCTGAACCGCGAGTTGGGCCTGCTCGCCTTCAATCGCCGGGTGCTGGCGCAGGCGCAGGATGAGCGGGTGCCGCTACTCGAACGGCTGCGCTTCCTGTGCATCGTTTCGAGCAACCTGGACGAATTTTTCGAGATTCGCGTTTCCGGCTTGAAGGAACAGATTCGGGCGCATGCGCCGGCGGTGACCACCGACGGCAAGACAGCACAGGAGGCTTTCCGCCTGGTTTCGGCCGAGGCGCATGCCATGGTGACCGAGCAATACCAGCATTTGAACGATGTGATCCTGCCAGCCTTGGCCGAGCAAGGCATCCGCTTCCTGCGCCGTTCGAGCTGGAACGAGGCGCAGCGCGAGTGGATTCGCGATTACTTCATCCGCGAGATGGTGCCGGTGCTGACGCCGATCGGGCTGGACCCGTCGCACCCCTTCCCGCGCGTACTCAACAAGAGCCTCAATTTCGCCGTCGAACTGGAAGGCAAGGATGCTTTCGGCCGCAGTTCCAACGCCGCCATCGTCCAGGCGCCGCGCGTGCTGCCGCGCGTCATCCGCCTGCCGGAAGAACTGGCTGGTTGCGAATACGGCTTCGTTTTCTTGTCTTCCATCCTGCACGAGTTCGTCGGCGAGTTGTTCACCGGCATGACCGTGCTCGGCTGCTACCAGTTCCGCGCCACGCGCAATTCCGATCTCTTCGTCGATGAGGAAGAAGTCACCAATCTGCGCACCAAGCTGCAGGGTGAACTGCCGCAGCGCCACTTCGGCAACGCGGTGCGCCTCGAAGTCGCCGACAACTGTTCGGAAGCGATGACAGAGTATCTGCTCGAACAGTTCGGCCTGAGCCAGGCCGACCTCTACCGCGTGCATGGCCCGGTCAATCTGGTGCGCCTGATGCAGGTGCCGGACTGGGTCGACCGCCCGGAGATGAAATTCCGCCCCTTCGTACCGGGCACCGCCAAGGGCCTCGGCAAGGGCGCCAACATCTTCGACAGCATCCGCAAGAACGACATCCTGCTGCACCACCCTTACCAGTCCTTCGCGCCGGTCATCGAGCTGCTCAACCAGGCGGCGACCGATCCGCAGGTGGTGGCGATCAAGATGACCGTGTACCGCACCGGTACCGACTCGGTGCTGATGCAGTCGCTGATCCGCGCCGCGCAGAACGGCAAGGAAGTGACCGTGGTCGTCGAACTGATGGCGCGTTTCGACGAGGAAGCCAACATCGGCTGGGCAACCAAGCTGGAAGAAGTTGGCGCCCACGTGGTTTATGGCGTGGTCGGCTACAAGACCCACGCCAAGGCGCTGCTCATCGTGCGCCGCGAGGAAGGCGGCCTGAAGCGCTACGCCCACCTTGGCACCGGCAACTACCACCCGCGCACCGCCCGCCTGTACACCGACTTTGGCCTGATGACGGCCAACGAGGAAGTCACCCACGACGTCAGCGAAGTGTTCAAGCAACTGACCGGCCTGGGCAAGGCACGGACGCTGAAGCACCTGTGGCAGGCGCCGTTCACGCTGCAACCGAATGTTGTCGCCGCCATCCGCGCCGAGGCCGAAATCGCTCGTGCCGGCGGCAAGGCGCGCATCGTCGCCAAGATGAATTCGCTGCTTGAGCCGGAAGTGATCCACGCACTATACGAAGCCTCGCAGGCCGGCGTCGACATCGACCTGATCGTCCGCGGCGTCTGCGCCCTGCGCCCGGGCGTGCCAGGCCTGTCGGACAAGATTCGCGTGCGCTCGATCATCGGCCGCTTCCTGGAACACCATCGCATCTTCTACTTCCACGCCGGCGGCAAGGAAACGGTTTATCTGTCGTCAGCCGACTGGATGGAGCGCAATTTCTTCAAGCGCATCGAACTGGCCTTCCCCATCCTCGATCCCAAGCTGAAGAAGCGCGTCATCACCGAAGGCCTGAAGTTCTATCTGGCCGACAACCAGCAGGGTTGGGAAATGAACAGCCAGGGGAACTACCAGCGCCGCCGCTCGGCCCGCGCCAAGCCACACAATGCGCAGGGCGAGCTGATGGTGACCCTCGGCGGTGGTTGAAAACCGACTGCTGCGGTGCACTGCGCAAAAAGGCAAAAAACCGGGGCAACCCGGTTTAGGGCGTGTTCATCGTAATCGGCCAAGGGCGATGCGGTAAGATACGTCGCCTTCAAGTCCGAAAGCACGCTTTACCCATGCAGTTCCCCACCACGAAGTTCCTGCTGACTCTGTTGCTCGTGACGGCGCTGGCCGCCTGTTCGAGTTCGCCCAAGAAGGCCTATCAGTCGGAAACCTTCGATGCCGAAACACCCTTTCAGTTTCACAGCAATTTGCCGCCGCTCGTGCTGTGCGACTACGGCAAGCGCGCCCTGCTCAGCCAGGGCTACGACGTCGATGCGTCGGCGCCGCAGAGCATCCGCGGCCAGAAATTCTTCCAGCCGCAGAGCGATCTGCAGGTTCAACTGAAACTAACCCTGGTCTGCCTGGCCACCGGCGAGGAATCAACCATGTACGCCAGCGCCTTGCAGACGCGCCACGAGTTGAAATCCGGCGGCAGTTCGACCGGCCTGTCGGTGGCCGGTCTCGGCTCGATCTCGGTGCCGTGGCCGACCGACAAGAACTCGCTGGTCAAGGTCGGCGAGGAAACCATCTCCGACCCGGAGTTCTACCGCCGACTGTTCGTCCTGATCGATACGCTGAAGGAGTAAGGCTTCAGCCCTTCTTCGCGTCGTCCGGCGTGAAGAACAGCGCCGCGCCAACGGCGATCAGCGCCAGCGGCCACCATTTGCGCAGTATCGCGACGATGTCGAGTTCGAACAGTTCGAGATTGACGCCGAGGGCGATTGCGCCAATGACGATCAGGGCGATGGCCGCGAAATTACCTTTCATGGGGTCTCCTTAGGCGCGCCGTACGCCGACCACGCCTTCGACGTCGTGGATCAGCGTCAGCGTGCGCTGCAACTGCTGCAGGTTGGTGATTTCGACGGTAAAGCTCATGTGCGCCTTGCCCTGCTTGGACTGGGTATTGACCCCGACCACATTGAGCTTCTCGCGCGTGAAGATTTCGGAAATATCACGCAGCAGGCCCTGTCGGTCATGCGCATCGACCACGATGTCGCAGGCGAAGACGCCGGTCGTCTGCACGCCCCAATCGGTCTCGATGACGCGCTCGGGATGTAGGGCCGCCAGGTTGGCAAAGTTCGGGCAATCGGCGCGGTGGATGGAAATACCCTTGCCGCGCGTGATGAAGCCATGGATTTCATCTGGCGGCGCCGGTTTGCAGCAGCGCGCCAATTGGGTCAGCAGCTTGTCGACACCGACGATCAGAATGCCCTGGTTGCCTTCCACCGGCTTGGCCGGCTTGGCGACGACCTCGTCCGGCGCCAGTGTTTCGGCCAGCAGGTCGCCACCGCGGGCCACCGCCTGGAACTGACGCTGATTCAACTCGCCACGGGCAGCCGCGATGTAGAGGTCGTCCGCCCGCGAGAAACCAAGCTTGTGGGCCAACTCCTCGATATTCGCCCCGGTCTGCCCGGCCCGCTGCAATTCCTTGCCGATCAGGCCGCGCCCTTCGGCCAGGGTTTCTTCCAGCGCCAGATTGGAGAACCAGGTACGAACCTTGGTCCGCGCGCTCTTGGTATGGATGTAGCCGAGCGTCGGATTCAGCCAGTCGCGCGACGGCCCACCGACCTTGGCGGTAACGATCTCGACTTCCTGCCCGGTGTGCAACGGCGTGTTAAGTGGCACCAACTGGCCGTTGACCTTGGCGCCGCGGCAGCGGTGACCGAGTTCGGTATGGACGCGGTAGGCGAAGTCGATCGGCGTCGAATCGGCCGGCAGGTCGACCACCTTGCCCTGCGGCGTGATGACGTAGATGGTCTCGTCCAGCGCCGCCTGCTTGTAGTGTTTGACCCAGTCCGAGCTGTCGGAGACTTCGTCCTTCCAGGTCAGCAGCTGACGCAACCAGGCGATCTTCTCGTCGTAACTGTCCTCACCTGCCCGCTTGGCACCTTCCTTGTAGCGCCAGTGCGCGGCCACGCCCAGCTCGGCATGCTTGTGCATTTCCCAGGTGCGAATCTGGATTTCCAGGCTGCGCCCGTCCGGGCAGCGCACCGCCGTGTGCAGCGAGCGGTAGTAGTTGCCCTTGGGATTCGAGATGTAATCGTCAAATTCCTTGGGAATCGGCGTCCACAGGTTGTGCACGATGCCAAGCGCGGTGTAGCAATCCTTCAGGTCATCGACAATGATGCGCAGGGCGCGCACGTCATAGACCTCGGAAAACTCGACGCCCTTCTTCCGCATCTTGTTCCAGATGCTGTAGATGTGCTTCGGACGGCCATAAATCTCGGCCCCGTGTACGCCAGCTTCCTCCAGCTCCTGGCGCACCTTGGCCACTGCATCGATGATGAACTGCTCGCGCTCGCTGCGCTTCTCGTCCAGCATCTTGGCGATTTTCTTGTAGGTATCCGGGTGAATGAAGCGGAAGGATAGATCCTCCAGCTCCCACTTCAGTTCCCAGACGCCCAGGCGATTGGCCAGCGGCGAGTAGAGCTCCAGCGTTTCGCGTGCCACCTGCACGCGCAGGTCATCCGGGTTGGCCGCGTAGTAGCGCAGGGTCTGCGTCCGGCTGGCCAGGCGCAGCAGCACGACACGGATATCCTCGACCATGGCCAGCAGCATCTTGCGCAGCACTTCCACCTGCGCCTTCATCTCGGCCGGATTGACCTCCTCCGCCTCGATATTGGCCGCGACGAAACCCTTGGTAATTGGGCGCAGCCGGTTCAGCCGCGAGATGCCGGAGACCAGATGGGCCGCCGGCTTGCCGAAGCGTTCCTCAATGCGGGCAATGCCGTGCTCCTCATCCTGTGCCGGAATGGCGAAGAGCACCGCGGCGATACGCGACTCGACGTCGAGTTTGAGGCCGGCAATGATGACGGACATGCCGAGTGCATGCGACCAGATACGTTCGCCGCTGCCCAGCGTGCGCTCGCCATAAGCCTCCCAGGCATATTCAACGGCTTTACGGAGCAAGGCAGCCTCTTCCGGACTGAGACCATCGGAAAGGCGGGCAAAAAACTGATCGAAGTCGCTCTGAGCGGCGACGGAATGGACGACGGAAACCATGCCGTAATTATAAATGAGGCCCCGGCGAATGCGCTGGCCCAGGCAGTTTAAAATAGTAAAAACCACAGTATCGCGACAAACTCGAATCGCGTCGCAACAAAACACCAAAAACCCATTCATTGCTAGGCAATCAGCATATGCTGATATACACTGGGGCAGTTAAACACTTTTCTGCACATGCCATGTGTTGGCGCATTTTCCTTACTCTGCTCGGCTGTCTCTGGCTAACGTTTGCCGGATCAGGAAATGCCTTCGGCGACACGGTGCAAACGATACGCATTGGCGTACTGGCCTACCGGGGGTCTGAACAAGCGCTCAAAACCTGGCAAGGACACGCGGATTATCTGGAACAGCGCATTCCGCACCACCAATTCGTCATTGTCCCGCTTAGCTACGGCGAGTTGAACGAAGCGGTCAAACGGCACGAGATCGAACTGCTCATTACCAATACCGGGCATTACACGGAATTGGAAGCGACCGGGGAAACGTCGCGCATCGCCACACGGCTGATCGCCGGCCCGAAAGGACCGCTGAATCAGTTCGGTGGTTTGGCGATCACCCGCGCCGATCGCTCGGATATATCCCACTACGCCGATCTCAAGGGCAAGCATCTGCTGATTCCCGACCAATCCAGCCTGGGCGGCTGGCAGGTGCATGTTCGCGAAGCCCGCGCCGCCGGCATAAACCTGCAGAACGACGCTGCCTCGATCGTCGAGACGGAGAATCATGAGAAAGTTGTGCAAGGCGTACTGGCCGGCAATGCGGATGCCGGGCTGGTCCGTTCCGATCTGGTCGAAGTCATGGTTGCTGCCGGCAAGCTCAAGCTCGACCAACTGAAAATCATCGATGCCCGCCAGACGCCGGGCTACCCTTTCCTGCACAGTACCCGCCTCTACCCGGAATGGCCGCTCGCCCGCGTCGGCAATTTTTCGGAAGACCTCAGCAAGCGCATCCTGATCACATTGCTGGCCATGCCACCCGACGATCCGGCCGCACATAGCGCCCGGCTCTACGGCTGGACCCTGCCGCAAAACTATCAGCCGGTCCTAGACCTTTTCCGCGAAACCCGCCTCGGTCCCTACGCCAACCAGCAGATCACCTGGGACGACATCATGTCCGAGCATGGGCGTGAAATTCTGTGGACGGCCGGCAGCATGATCATCGTTCTGGCTGGCGCCGTCCTGCTGCTATTTTTCAGCCGCCATCGTCTGCACCTGCAGCAAGGCCGCTTGCGTCTTGCCGCAGGAGTCTTTGAGCACGCCCGGGAAGGCATTCTGATTACCGATGCCAAGGGAACGATCATCGAGGCCAATGCCAGTTGCAGCATGCTGACTGGCTATACCCATGAGGAACTGATCGGACAGACCCCGCGCCTGATGCGCTCAGGCAAGCACGACATTTCGTTCTACAAGGAGCTGTGGGACGAGTTACAGGCGAAAGGGCTATGGCAGGGTGAAATATGGAATCGGCGCAAGGATGGCGAGCTTTATGCCCAACTGACCAGCATCTCCTCCATCCGCAATGAACGCGGTGCCGTGAGCAACTATATCGGCCTGCTGACCGATATCACCAACCAGAAACTCAACCAGGACAGCCTGGAGCGCATGGCCTACTACGACGCGCTGACTGGCCTGCCCAACCGCCTGTTGCTGGCTGACCGCATGCAGCAGGCAATTGCCCGTTGCAGCCGCCATAACACCCTGCTCGCCGTTTGTTACATCGACCTCGACAACTTCAAACCGATCAACGACCGCTGGGGACACGGGGCAGGCGACAGCCTGTTGATCGAGGTCGCCCGCCGGCTGACAAACTGCCTGCGCCAGGACGATACGGTCAGCCGCCTGGGCGGCGACGAATTCGTCATCCTGATTGGCGACTTGCCGGATATCGGCGAATGCAACCAGACGCTGGTGCGCATCAGCGATGCCCTGGCCATGCCTTTCCAGATCGAAAACGAGACGGCCTCGGTTAGCGCGAGCATCGGTGTCACCCTCTATCCGAGCGATAGCCACGATCCGGATACCCTGCTCCGTCATGCCGACCAGGCCATGTATGCGGCCAAACAGGCCGGTCGGAAGCGGGTGCAGTATTTCCAGACGCACGACAGCAACCCGACGCTGCGCCAGGACAACGCCCAGGAAGAACTGGAACGTGCCTTCAGGCAAAACGAGTTCATCCTCTACTACCAGCCCAAGGTCGACATGCGGGCCGGTCGCATCCTCGGCGCCGAAGCGCTGATCCGCTGGCAACATCCGGAACGCGGGCTGCTCGCCCCGGATGACTTCCTGTTCCAGATCGAACACTGTGGCATGCACGCCCGACTGGGGCGTTACGTGCTCGACCAGGCCTTGCGCCAGATGGAAGCCTGGACGGCCATCGACCTGCACCTGACCATCAGCGTCAACATCGACGCCCACCATCTGCAGCAGACGGACTTTGCCCAGCAGTTGCAGCAGGCTTTGCAGCGCTACCCCGGCGCATCGCCCAGCCATCTCGAACTGGAAATCGTCGAAACCGCCGCCTTGCAGGATCTCAGCCAGGTCAGCGAGCGCATCAGCGAATGCCGCCGTCTGGGCGTGCAATTCGCCATCGACGATTTCGGCACCGGCTATTCCTCGCTGTCCTACCTGAAGCAGTTGCCGATGCAGACCCTGAAGATCGACCGTTCCTTCGTTCGCGACATGCTGGACGACCCGGACGACCTGGCCATCGTGGACGGCGTGGTCGGGCTGGCCTCGGCCTTCCGCCGCCGCGTCATCGCCGAGGGTGTGGAAAGCGTGGCACACGGCACCCTGCTCCTGCATCTGGGCTGCGACCAGGGCCAGGGCTTCGGCATCGGCCGGCCAATGCCAGCCGAGGACATTCCCGGCTGGATCGCCCAATGGGAATTCCCCAAGGCCTGGCAGGAAGCCATCCGCTGGCCGCCGGAAGACCTGCCGCTGCTCACCGTTGAGGTTGACCACATTCGCTGGGTCAAGCAATTCACGGCGCTGATCCAGGCCCAGCCGGGCAGCAACCTCCCCGTGCCACCGCTCGATGCCCACCAATGCCGCTTCGGTCAATGGCTGGATAGCGACGACTTCACCCGCTATGCCCATCTGCAGCCCTTCCCGGAAATCATCCCGATCCATGACCAGGTGCATCGCCTAGGGGATGAACTGGTGAAGTTGCATGGCCGCGACCCACAGGCGGCCCGCGCCCGACTACCCGAGCTTGAGCATTTGCGCGACACGTTGCTTGCCCGGCTGCGTTCGCTGCGCCGCGCGGTCGTCCAGTCGGATTTATCGCCACTGAGCGCTAAACGACCTAGGCAGGAGCAATCCGGGTAAACCGCAAGGGTCAGGTGGAGGAGTTCAGGCATAATCCGCCGACCATGCTCAAACGTTTTGCCAGTCCCTACCTGCTACTGACCCTGACCGCGCTGTTCTGGTCCGGCAACATGGTCCTCGGCCGCGGCATCCGCGGCGACGTGCCGCCGATGGCGCTGGCCTTCTGGCGCTGGGCCATCGCCTTCGTCCTTGTCCTGCCGCTGGCCCTGCCACACCTCAAGGCGCAATGGCCGCAGTTGAAGAAAGGCTGGCTGCCGCTGCTCGCCCTGGGCCTGCTCGGCGTCGGCGGCTACAACACCTTTGCCTACCTGGCCCTGCAGCACACCACGGCGACCAACGCAACCTTGCTCAATTCCTTCATCCCGATCGCCACCATGGCTATCGCCTGGGCTTTCCTCGGCAAGAGACTGCGTCGTATTGAAGGTATCGGCGTCTTCGTCTCGCTGGCCGGCGCGCTGACCATCGTCTCGCGCGGCGACCTAGTGGTGCTCGCCCACCTGAATCTGAACGTCGGCGACCTGTGGATGCTGCTCGCCGTGCTCGACTGGGCCATCTATACCGTGCTGCTCGCCTGGCGCCCGGCCGGGGTAAATCCCATGCTGATGCTCGGTACGACGATCTTCATCGGCCTGCTCGCGCTGATCCCGGCCTATGGTTGGGAATTGCTGGTGCAGGATCGGCACATGAACATTCATCTCGGTTCGCTGGCCAGCCTGGCCTATGTCGGGGTACTGCCGAGCTTCGTCGGCTACATCTTCTACAACCGTGGCGTCGCCGAGGTCGGGCCAGCCAAGGGCAGTCTATTCATTCACCTGATGCCGGTATTCGGCACCCTGCTCTCGGCGGTATTCCTGAGCGAAGTCCCGTTCTGGTACCACTATCTCGGCATCGGCCTGATCTTCACCGGCATCTGGCTGACCATGAGGAAGCCGGCCTGACATCATGGGCCTGTTCGACTGGCTGCGCCGGCCAAAACGGCAGGCGATCCCAGAAACGCTGTGGGCCGCCACACTGGCCCGCTACCCGTTTCTGGCGACGCTTGCGGTGCACGAGCAAAATCGGCTGAAAATGCTGGCCGAGGAGTTCCTCGCCGAGAAGGAATTCAGCACCGCCGGTGGCCTCGAACTCTCCGACGAAATCTGCGTCGCCATCGCCGCCCAGGGCTGCCTGCCCATCCTCAACCTCGGCCTCAGCGCCTATCGCGATTGGGTCGGCATCGTTGTCTATCCGGACGAATTCGTCGTGCCGCGCAGTTTCCAGGACGAAGACGGCATCGTGCACGAGTTCGACGACGTGCTCTCCGGCGAAGCCTGGGAAGGCGGCCCGCTGCTCGTTTCGTGGCACGACGTGCAACTGGCCGGCGACGGGTACAACGTGGTGATCCACGAGTTCGCCCACAAGCTGGACATGCTGAATGGCGAGGCCGACGGCATGCCGACGCTGCACTCTGGCATTGGCGAAGCCGAGTGGGACGACGTTTTCGGCGCGGCCTACGAGGATTTCTGCCGGCGCGTCGATGGTGGCGAGGAAACGATCATCGACCCCTACGCTGCTGAAGCGCCCGAAGAATGCTTCGCGGTTTTCAGCGAAAGCTTCTTCGAGTTGCCCGACGTACTCTTCGCCGAATACCCGGCAGTTTACGAACTCCTGAAGCGCTACTACCGTCAGGACCCGCTCAGCCGGCTGACGAACCCGGCCAGCGCCGCCAATACCGCCGCTTCCTGATCGCGCTGCGGCGTATGGCCGCACTGAGCCAGCTTGAGCAGTTGCGTACCCGGCACCTTCTCGGCAATCACGTCGATCTGGCGCATGGTGGCGTATTCATCGTCCTCGCCCTGGATGGCCAGCACCGGGCAGGAGATCTTCGGCAGGTAGTCTTCGATATTCCAGTCATGGAAAGCCGGCGACAGCCAGCAGTCGTTCCAGTCGGAGAAGACGCGCGGCGCATCGTGGTGGTAGCGCGCCAGCTTCTTCGGCCAATCGGTTTCCGCCCAGGCTTCGCGGGCCACGCGGATGCCGGCCAGGGTTTCTTCCTCGACGAATTCGTGCGGCGCCATCACGGCAATGCCGAGCGGCCGTTCCGGGTGGGCGCCGGCGAAGATCAGCGCAATGCTGCCGCCGTCGCTGTGGCCGATCAGGATGGGACGCTCGATGTTCAGCGCATCAAGCAGCGCCGGCAGCATCTCCTCGCCCTCGCGGTGCATGTAGCGCGGCGTGCGCGGCTCGGTGTAAGGCTCGGAATGCCCGTAACCGGCACGCGAATAGACGATGAAGCGGCAGCCCGTTTCGGCCGCCAGCTTCTGCGGAAAATCCCGCCACATGGTGACGCAGCCCAGGCCTTCGTGCAGCAGCACCAAGGTCGGCTTGCCTTCGGCAGCGGCCGGATAGTCGCGGTATTCGAGTTTCAATCCGTGGATGACGATGTGTTTCATGACTTCAGCAGAAAGTTGCGGACGAGCCCGATCTGGTCGTCCGAGAAGAACATCGGCGCATGGCCGACGCCGGGAATTTCGGCCAATTCGGCTCGTGCACCGCGGGAACCCATCTGCAGCCAGGTATCCCGGCCGAGCAGGTCGGATTCGGCGCCGCGAATGACCAGGGTCGGGCTGGCGATGCGTTCGTAGATCGGCCACAGGTCGATATCCTTGCCGACGAAAGCAGCACGAAACGGCTCGGCGATGCGCGGATCGTAGCGAAAGCCCCAGCGTCCATCGGGCCGCTGGGCGATGCTGTGTTCGGTCAGGTGCCACCATTGTTCGTCGGTCAACTGGCCGAACGGGGCGCTGATCTGCCGGACATAGGCCTGCGCCTCGTCCACCGTCGCCCAGGTCGGATCGACACCGACATACTCGGCAATCCGGTGCAGCGCATCGACCGTGATGATCGGCCCGACATCGTTCAGCACCAGCTGGCGGATCGGGCTACCCGCCTGCGCCGCCAGCGCCATGCCGATCAGGCCGCCCATCGAGGTGCCGACCCAATCGACCGTTTCGACATTCAGGCGGGCGATCAGCGTCACCATGTCGGCAACGTATTGCGGAATGGCATAGCCGCTCGGGTCGAGCAAGCGGCCGCTCTGGCCGCGCCCAACCACATCCGGGCAAATTACCCGGTAATGCGCCGACATCGCCTCGGCCAGCCAGTCGAAATCGCGTGCATTGCGCGTCAAGCCATGTACGCAGACCAGCACACGCGGATTGTCGCGCGCCCCCCACTCCGTATAGGCCATGCGATGCAGGCCCGATGGACTGAGGCAGCGCACCGATCCCATCGTAAATTTCATTGTCGTCTCCTCCTGCCGCGAATGTATCACCGCCCCTGCCAGTAACGCGCATGTTCATGCTGCCAGGCGGTTGGCACTGGCGGCGCCGACTCGCCGAGCACGACACGCAGCGCCCCGTCGCGGTCGGTACGCCAGACTCTGACGCCACGCGCCGCGTAGCGTTCCATCACCTCGGCCTTGGGATGGCCGAAACGGTTGCGATAGCCGACCGGCACGATGGCCTCATTGGCGCCTACGGCATCGAGGAAGGCCTCGGTAGACGAGGTGCGCGAGCCATGGTGCGGCACGAGCAGGATATCCGAACGCAGCTTGACGCCTTCGCGCGCCAGCAGCGCCGCTTCGTCCGGTGCCTCGATGTCGGAGGTCAGCAGCATGCTGTTGTCGCCCGCACTCACCTTCAGCACGCACGAGGCGTGATTGGTTTTTGCCCTTTTTGCCTCGTGCACCGCAGTAGTGACCTCCAGCGGATGTAAAACGGCGAAATCGACGCCATCCCAGCGCCAGCCTTGCCCGGCCTGGCAAAGTTGGCCGCCCAGTTCCGGCAAGGAGGACAGAATTTCTCCGACCGGCAAAGCCACCCGCACCGAAGCCGTGCCGCCCGAATGATCGGTATCGCGATGGGTGACCACCAGCGTATCGATCCGATTCACGCCCAGCCAACGCAGATAAGGCACGACCACGCGCTGCCCGGCGTCCGACTCGGCACTGTAGAGCGGGCCCGGATCGTAGATCAGCGTGTGCTCGCGTGTACGTACCACCGTCGCCAGCCCCTGCCCGACATCGAGCACGTCGATCCACGCCTCGCCTTCGCCGGGTTTCGCCACCGGCCAGAACAAGGCCGGCAACAACAAGAACACCCCCAGCACCTTCCCCGGCACGCCGCGCGGCAGCAGGCATACCGCCACACCCAACCCGGCCGCCAGCGCAGCCCATAAGGGCGGCGCCGGGGCTTGCCAGACCGGCCAGACGGCGCACCATTCGAGAAAGCGCAGCAGCCAGGCAAGCAGCTCGTGCGCCAATGCCAGAATCGGCCACCAGGGAATCATTGCGCCCAATAGCGCCAGCGGCGTGATGACGAAGCTGATCACGGGAATCGCCAAGGCATTGGCCAGCGGCGAGACCAGTGAGAATTGCTGGAAGACGAGCAGCAACACTGGCAGGGAAGCCAGCGTCGCCGCCCATTGCACCATGCCCCAGCTGCGCAGCCGCTCGCGCCAGCCGACCGGCTGGCCAATCTGTGCCGAGCCGACGTAGAGCAAGGCCGCCACCGCGCCGAAGGACAGCCAGAAACCCGCCGCCAAAACGGCCCACGGGTCGATCAGCAGAACCACCAGCAAGGCCAGCGCCAGCACCCGGCTCGGTGCCACAATGCGTCCTGACCAGGAAGCCAGACCAGCCACCAGCAGCATGTAGAGGGTGCGCTGCGCCGGTACGGCAAACCCCGCCAGCAAGGCATAGCCGAATGCCGCCAGACCGGCCGCGGCAATCGCCGCCTGCTGCGCCGGCAGGCGGATGGCCAAGGCCGGCACGCGTCGCCACAGCGCCCCGACCAAACCGCCGAACAGTGCCGCCACCATGGTCACATGCAAACCGGAAATCGACATCAGATGCGTTGTGCCGGTGCGATTGAACACCGACCACAGTTCGCCGTTGACCGCCTTCTGATCGCCCACCGCCAGCGCCACCAGGATGCCGACCTGCGGATAGCGCTCGACCGGCAAGGCGGCGAAAAAGCGACTGCGTACCGCGTCGCGCAGGCGCTCGACGGCGTAGCCCATGCGCCAGACCATGGAGTC
Source organism: Azonexus sp. (assembly GCA_041904995.1). Taxonomy (GTDB): domain Bacteria; phylum Pseudomonadota; class Gammaproteobacteria; order Burkholderiales; family Rhodocyclaceae; genus Azonexus. The sequence continues at coordinate 5,678 of JAYRMB010000015.1, read as the reverse complement.
CAGGCGCTGACCTGGGCCGGGCCGCACATAGCCGGTCGCCCGGATATTGCGCTCCAGCAGCCAGGCCTCGTAATCGAACCCGCCCGGATTGGCGTTGCCATGTGGACGTTTCAGGCGAACTGTCAGTTGCCAGCGCTCACCGGGCCGCAGCGGCGGCAATTCCGCCTCGCCCTCGCTACGCCCCCGGTACCACGACAGCATGATCCTGCCCGGCAAGGCTGCCCCTTCCGTGGCCACCCGCTCGACGTCAAATTCGAAGCGACTCCCGTTGGCGAAGCCCTGCGGCAAGCCAGCAATGACGCCAACGATCTCGACATCACGTCCTTCCATGGCTGTCGGCAGGTCGTCGGCCAAACGCAACTCGGCACGCCAGGCCGCCCAGCCGAAACCGAGCAGCAAACCGGCAGCCATCAGGAACGGCAGTCTCAGGCTCGAGCGCCATAGTGCGCCAAGTCCAAACAATGCCGAACCGGCCAACAGGAAAGGCCAAGCCACCGGCAGTTCCGGCTGGCTTTGCAGGGCGATGACCCCGGCGGCAAAGGCAAGAATGGGCAGACGCATGCCTGGATCATAAACCGTAGCTTTCGGAGATTCGACTTTCCGTCCGCCCAAAAAGAAAAAGCCGGCTGACGCCGGCTTGCTGAGCGATCCGTGGATCAGGTCTTGAAGCGGGCGACCTCGCCGCTCAGGGTTTCCGCCAGCTGGCGCAGTTTGTCCGAGGTGTCAGCGTTGGTGCGGGCCGCTGCATTGTTCTCCTCAGCCATCTGGGCAATGCGCTCGACGTTCTGCGCAATCTCGGTGCTGGCTGCCGCCTGCTCGCGTAGCGCGACAGTGATTTCCGACACCGCATCGACCACATGGCGCGAGCGATCCTGCACCTGAACGATGGTTTCGCCAGCCTGTTTGGCCTTGTCGACGCCGAGCGCCACACGCTCGACGCCCTGCTTCATGCTGCTCACCGCGGCAGCCGTGCCGGACTGGATGCTGCCGATCATGTCGGCGATCTCCTGGGTCGACTTGGTGGTGCGTTCTGCCAGCTTGCGCACTTCGTCGGCCACCACCGCGAAGCCGCGCCCGGATTCACCTGCGCGCGCCGCTTCGATGGCGGCATTGAGCGCCAGCAGATTGGTCTGGTCGGCAATATCCTTGATGGTGCCGACGATCGTCGAAATCTCGTCGGACTTCTGGCCCAGCGCCTCCACGGTCTGTGCCGACTGGTTTACCGTACTGGCGATCCCTTCGATTTCGGCGACCACGCCATCGACGATACGTCCGCCTTCGGCCGCCACCTCGTCGGATTCGCGCGAGGAGCTTTGCGCATCCTGGGCATTGCGCGCGATGTGATCGACGCCGACGGTCATTTCCTCCACGGCCGCCGCCATGCTCGAAGCGGAATCACTCTGGGCACCGGTGCTGACAGAAATCTGATGGCTGGACGATGCCAGTTGTTCGGCTGCACCGCGCAAGGACTGCACGTCCGCTTGGACTCGCCCGAGCAACTTGCGGAAAGCTGCCGCCATGGAATTGAAATCCATACCGGCCGCGTGCAGCTCATCCTTGCCCTCGGTTACGAACTCGACCGTCAGGTCGCCTTCAGCCAGACGCTTGGCGCCCGCCGAAAAGACACGGATGCTGTTGATGACCGAATAGTAGGTGCCGATGCTCAGATAGCCAACCACCACCATGACCACGAAGGCGAGGATCAATTGGAGGGTCAGATGGCGCTGGGCTTGAGCCTTGCGTGCCTCCAACTGCTGCTCGAATTGCGGAATCAGCGTATCGAACATGACCTTGTAGCCGAGGTCGATCACTTGCGTGGTCATCGCGAAGTATTCCTGTGGCGGCGTAGCGAATTTCTCGCCGAGAATATCCTCGCGGACCAACGCGAAAAGCTTTTCGACACCTCCGGTAAATTCCTTGGTCGGACCGCTCAGGCTTCCCTGCAAGGCAGGGGCATAGCGCATGACCTTCTCCAGATTATGGTTCTGGGCATTCAAGGTATTGGTCATTTGTCCGAGTTGAGCGCTGAGGTCGACCCGCATCTGCGGCGACAACTCCTTGCGCGTCAGCACGCCGGTGCCGCGGGCGCGCAGGATGCCCAAAGGCTCCAGCATGGCCGGCATCTTGGCGACAACCGTATCCATGAAGTAATAGGTATCCATAGCCGGATCGAGCGTCATTTCCGTCTCATCCGCCATGTCGACCATCAGCACCAGCACCTTGGCGATCATGCCGGAATGACGTTTCAGGTTATCCGGCGCCGGCCAGGTCAGGCCTTGCGATTGAATAGCGGACCAATCATCACGAATGCTGCGCCATTCGGTACTCTCGCGCATCTTCTGCGGCAGCGCGGCATCGGTCGCCGTAACGGCATCGGCCACTTCCTTTTCCTTGGCCGCCCGTTTTTCCTTCATCGCCTCGTTGCCGTTCAACACCCCGGAGGACAAGCCGCGATGCTGCTGCATGACCTGAACCATGCGGTTCAGCGGCTTCAGCACCTGGACGCCATCCAGTTCATGCTGCGCCGTCTTGATATCGCGATACAGGTTCGAAACCACCGTCACCAGCAAGACGGTGAGCACGACGGAGATGGCCAAACCCAGCACGAAAAACTTGCTGGTATAGCGAAGGCGGTTCATCAGCGCGATGGCTGGCGAAAACAAGGCTTGCATATTCATCTCTCCGGCCCCTGCACGGGCACCACCAAATTGTTATATTTTGTTAAAACAGATACTAATCGCAAATGCAGCCGTCATTCAATACCAATACCCGATCTGCCCGCGCCGCTAGACTGCGGTCATGCGTCACCATGACCAGGCTTGCCCGCTGCTGGCGTACCCGCTCGATCAACTGATCGAACACCACAGCAGCCGTATGACTATCGAGATTGCCGGTCGGTTCATCGGCCAGCAGACACGAAGGCTCGCTAACGAGTGCCCGGGCGATAGCTGCCCGCTGGCGCTCGCCGCCTGACAACTCGCCCGGCCGGTGTTCGACGCGGTGGCCGAGGCCGACTGCAGTGAGCATCGCCGCCGCCTTTTCGAACGCCGCATCACGCGCCTCACGGCGGATCAGCAAGGGCATGGCGACGTTTTCCAGCGCCGAAAACTCCGGCAGCAAATGGTGGAATTGATAGACGAAGCCGAGATGCCGGTTGCGCCAATCGCCGCGGTGCACCTCGTTCAATGCCGAAAAATCACGCCCCATCAGCGTCACACTGCCACTGCTTGGCGTATCCAGTCCGCCGAGCAGATGCAACAAGGTGCTCTTGCCCGAGCCCGAAGCGCCGACGATCGCCACCGTTTCGCCGGCCGCAACCGTCAGGTCGATACCCTCGAGCACTGGTACTTCCAGTCCGCCGCCGCGAAATACCTTGCCCAGCCCTTGGGCTTGCAGAATGACCTCACTCATAGCGCAGCGCCTCCGCCGGATTGAGGCGCGAAGCGCGCCAACTCGGATACAGCGTCGCCAGCAGCGACAAGACGAAAGCAATCAGGGTCACGCCCCACACATCTCCCCATTGCAGATCCGACGGCAGGTCGGAAATGTAATAAACATCCTTGGCCAGGAAGTGAATACCCAGCATCCGTTCGATGAAAGGCACCACCACATCGATGTTCAAGGCCAGCGCCACGCCGCCGGCTACGCCGAGGCCAAGGCCAATGAAACCGACCAGCGCCCCCTGCACCACGAACACCGCCATGATCGACAGTGGCCGCGCGCCCAAGGTACGCAAAATGGCGATATCGGCCTGCTTGTCGGTCACTGCCATTACCAATGTTGACACAAGGTTAAATGCTGCCACCGCCACGATCAGCGACAAAATGATGAACATCATGTTTTTCTCGATCTGGACGGCGCGGAAGAAATTGGCGTGGCTCTTTGTCCAGTCGTGCAGGTAGGCGTCGGCGTTGATGTAGGCCGCCAGTTCGCGCGCGATGCGCGGCGCCTGGAAGAGATCGTCCACCTTCAGGCGTACGCCGGTCACCCGGTCGTCCATCTGATAAAGCTTCTGCGCGTCCTGCAGGTGTATCAACGCCAGGCCCGAGTCGTATTCGTACATGCCGACCTCGAAGATGCCGACCACCTTGAACGATTTCAGCCGCGGCACCACGCCGGCCGGCGTTACCGTTCCCTGCGGCGCGATCAGCGTCACCTTGTCGCCGGTAAAGACGCGCAGCGAGCGCGCCAGGTCGGACCCGAGCACGACGCCGAACTCGCCCGGCCGCAAATCATCCAGGCTACCGCTCTGAATGGTCTTGCGGAAGTCGGCCACCTTGTCTTCCTGGTCGGGCAGGATGCCGCGCACGATGGTGCCCTTGACCCCACCGTCAACGCTGAACATACCCTGCGACTGCACGAAGGGCGCGCTGGCCTTGACCTCCGGGTGCTTCATCGCCTGCGCGGCGATGGCCGGCCAGTTTTCCAGTTCGCCGCTGATGCCGGTGATCTGGATGTGCGAAGCGACGCCGAGAATGCGCGTGCGCAACTCCTTCTGGAAACCGTTCATGACCGAGAGCACGACGATCAGCGCCGCGACGCCCAGGCCGATACCCAGCATCGAGATCAGGGAAATGAATGAAATGAAGTGGTTGCGACGCTTGGCCCGCGTGTAGCGCAAGCCGATCAGCAACTCGTAAGGCAATGCCATGTGTATAGCCCGAACAGCGAAATTCGCTATGGTACACTTTTCCCGTTAACCGACCGTGACAGCCGCAACCGTGCACCTCACCCTGCTTGTTCCCGAACTGATCTGGCCCGAACCGGGCGACCAACTAACCCTCGGGAACCTGGCGCTGCCCGGCCTGAGTTGGCTGCTCGCCCGCGGCCAGTTGCAACGCCGTGCATCCGAACCTTTTGAACAGGTGCTCGCCGGTCGTTTCGGCCTGAGCGACGCCCCCTTCGGTGCCCTGCGCCTGCTCGGCGAAGCCGACGGCGACATCGCCCGCGACGGCCATTGGCTGTGCGCCGACCCGGTGCATCTGCGTTTTCACCACGAGCGCATCGTGCTGGCCGATGCCGGCGCTTTCGAACTGGCCATGGACGAATCCACAGCCTTGGTCGAGGCGCTGAATGGCGAATTCGCCGACGTCGGCCGCTTCCACGCCGCCGACGCCCGCCGCTGGTATCTGCGATTGAATGCCGCGGTGGACCATGCTGTCGAGCCACTTTCCGCCATCGCCGGCAAACGCATCGCCGCCGACCTGCCGGGCAACGCCGCGCCGCTCACCCGCTGGCTCAACGAAGTGCAGATGTTCCTGCACAACCATCCGCTCAACGACAAACGCCAGGCGGCCGGCCATCCGGCGGTCAATAGCCTGTGGCTGTGGGGTGCCGGCCCCCTGCCGTCGGTCACGCAGACCGGCGACGACGCCGTCTGGAGCGACAATCCGCTCGCCATCGGCCTCGCCCGCGCCGCCGGCATGCCCGCCCGGCCTCGTCCGGAAGACCTCGCCGGCCTGCTCGACCAGGCCCGCGCCGACCGTCAGTTCGTCGTGCTCGACCAGATGCTGCCGCCGGTACTCTACGAAGACGGCGAGGCCTGGCGCCAGGCCGCCACCGAACTCGACCGGCAGTGGTTCGTCCCCTTGCGCTCGGCGCTGGGCCGCCGCGTCAAGCACCTGACCCTGATCGCCCCCACCATCTACGGCTGCCTCGAATGGCAATTCACCGGCGCC